>NZ_FAOZ01000013.1 GCF_001536285.1 Parafrankia irregularis
GCCGCCCGATCGCGGAGAAACTCAGCTCTTCCGCCAGGCCCCGCGAGATCTCCTCCCGCTCCGCCATCGACAACCGCAACGGTGACCGCGGCTGTGGTGGCCGCGGCCGGACCCCACCCACCGCCAGCATCCACAACCGAGCCGCCGACGAACTCACTCCCGCTCTCCCCGCCGCCACCGTGATGCTGTCTCCCGCCCCATACGCATCCCAGAACTTTCCACGCACATCCCACCCCAACGGTCGCCGACCAGCCGGCATCCCACACCCCCATCCAGACAGGTGTGCAATGACCGACTGAGACCACCCAGCCAATATCCTCAAGTCCTGCTCGACAGCAACCGCGAGGGGGACGGCGGCGACGGCAGCGAGGGTGGTAGCCCGGGCCACCGCGCTATGCCGGAGCGCCGGTCCGCATCCTGGTAGCCGCGGACCTGAGGTCACATACACCCGGGGGCGGGGCCTGGCCGGCTGGCCCAGGCCCCGCCCCCGGGGACTTACGAAGGTGTGCCGGTCAGCCCTTGACGGCCGCGGCCAGGGAGTCGGCACGCGAGGTCGACTCCCAGGTGAAGTCGAGCTCGGGACGACCGAAGTGGCCGTAGGCCGCCGTCTGCGCGTAGATCGGGCGGAGCAGGTCGAGGTCACGGACGATGGCGGCCGGGCGGAGGTCGAAGACCGCGGTGACGGCGTCCTGGATCTGGGCGTCCGGCACCTTGCCCGTCCCGAAGGTCTCCACGAACAGACCGACCGGGTGGGCCTTTCCGATCGCGTAGGCGACCTGCACCTCGCAGCGGCTCGCGAGGCCCGCGGCCACCACGTTCTTGGCGACCCAGCGCATGGCGTAGGCGGCCGACCGGTCGACCTTGGACGGGTCCTTGCCGGAGAACGCGCCGCCGCCGTGCCGGGCGTAGCCGCCGTAGGTGTCGACGATGATCTTGCGCCCGGTGAGGCCGGCGTCGCCCATCGGGCCACCGATCTCGAAGCGCCCGGTCGGGTTCACCAGCAGCCGGCGGCCCTCGGTGGCGATCTCCAGCAGCGCCAGCTCGGGCTCGACGACGTACTCGGCGACGTCAGGCGCGAGCAGCGTGTCGAGGTCGATGTCCGCGGCGTGCTGCGAGGAGACGACGACCGTGTCGAGCCGGACCGGCTTGCCGTCCTCGTACTCGATGGTCACCTGGGTCTTGCCGTCCGGACGCAGGTAGCCGACCTGACCGTCCTTGCGGACCGCCGACAGCCGACGGGCGAGGCGGTGGGCCAGCGCGATCGGCAGCGGCATCAGCTCGGGCGTCTCGTCGCAGGCGAAGCCGAACATCAGGCCCTGGTCGCCGGCGCCCTGACGGTCGAGGTCGTCCTCGGTCGAGCCACCGACCCGCGCCTCGTGCGCCGTGTCGACACCCTGGGCGATGTCGGGCGACTGGGCGCCGATGGAGACGCTCACGCCGCAGGACGCGCCGTCGAAGCCCTTCTTGGAGGAGTCGTAGCCGATCTCCAGGATCCGCTCACGAACCACCGAGGCGATGTCGACGTAGGTCTTGGTGGTCACCTCACCGGCGACATGCACCTGGCCGGTGGTGATCAGGGTCTCCACGGCGACCCGGCTCTTCGGGTCGTCCTTGAGCATGGCATCGAGAATCGAGTCGCTGATCTGGTCAGCGATCTTGTCCGGGTGCCCCTCCGTGACGGACTCGGACGTGAAAAGGCGCGTCGCCACTGGAATTACCCCCTGGGAGATCAGGACTGATACCGACGCAGTTTACCGAGGTTGAATCAGTAGTACGCGCACCACCCACGGCGGGCTCATCCGAGCATACCGACAACATGATCGAAAATGCGGTGCGCGAGGAGGTCCTTGCTCATCAGCGGGACATCCGTCGCTGTGCCGGCACGGTCCAGCAGCACAGCGCTGTTGTGCTCGACCTCGAAGCCGAGCCCGGCGCCCACCTGGTTGACCACCAGGAGGTCCACCGGTTTGCGGGCGAGCTTGGCCCGGGCGAGCTCCAGCACCCCGCCGTCGGGGCCGCCGGTCTCCGCCGCGAACCCCACCAGGACCTGACCCGGCCGCCGGTCACGGAGGAGCTCCGCGAGCACGTCGGGATTGCGGGTCAGCTCGATGCTCTCCGGCGCCCCGGCATCTTTTTTGATCTTGTACTGATGCTCCGCCGCGGGCCGGAAGTCGGCGACCGCGGCCGCCATGATCACCACATCGGCGCCCGGCGCGCGCTCATGCACCGCGGTCCGCAGTTGCTCCGCCGAACCGACCCGCAGGATCGACGCACCCGCGACGTCGGACAGCGCCACGTTCGCCGCGACGACGGTGACCTCCGCCCCGCGGGCCACCGCGGCCCGGGCAAGCGCGTACCCCTGCCGGCCGCTGGAGGCGTTCCCGAGGAAACGCACGGGGTCGAGGTACTCACGGGTGCCGCCGGCGCTGATGAGAACGCGCCGGCCGGCGAGATCGAGCCGGGCACCGCCGGCACCACGGGCGAGGACCGCCCGGGCGACCGCGGCGATCTCGACCGGGTCCGGCAGCCGGCCCGGGCCGGAGTCGGCTCCGGTCAGCCGCCCGACCGCGGGCTCCAGCACCAGGACGCCCCGCTCCCGCAGAAGGGCCACGTTCGCCCGGGTCGCCGGGTGCTGCCACATCTCGGTGTGCATGGCCGGGGCGAAGATCACCGGGCAGGTCGCGGTCAGGAGGGTACCGGTGAGCAGGTCGTCGGCGCGGCCGGCCGCAGCACGTGCCATCAGGTCGGCGGTGGCCGGCACGACCAGCACGAGGTCGGCCTCCCGGCCGACCCGGACATGCGCGACGTCCTCGGCATCGGTGAACAGGTCGGTGCTGACCGGCTGCCCGGACAGCGCCGCCCAGGTGACCTCGCCGACGAACCGCAGGGCCGCCGCCGTCGGGACGACGCGCACCTGGTGCCCGGTCTCGGTCAGCTGGCGCAGAACCTCGACGGCCTTGTAGGAGGCGATCCCACCAGACACGCCGAGGACCACCCTGGGCCGCCGGCCGGCGCCGCCCGAGGGCACCTCCCCGGGGGGCGGTGGCGGCGAGGGCGGTGTGGGTGACACGGGCGGTGTGGGTGACACCGGCGTGTCACCCACCGAGTGCCGCGGGCCGGTGCACGGCCCCGGTCGTCACGGCGAACACCGGCGAGCCTGCCTGGTCAGGAGACCGGAGGCAGCGGGTCGGTGATCGTCTCGTGGGTGAGCAGGCCGGAGTTGATCTCGCGAAGCGCGATCGACAGCGGCTTCTCCTGCGCACTCGTCGTCTCGACGAGGGGGCCGACATACTCCAGGAGGCCCTCACCGAGCTGGGAGTAGTAGGCGTTGATCTGACGGGCCCGCTTGGCGGCGTAGATCACGAGGCTGTACTTGGAGTCGGTGGCCTCGAGCAGCTCGTCGATCGGCGGGTTGGTGATGCCCTCAGGCTGGGCGACGGTACCGGACACGGTGTCCTTCCGGGTGGGGCGATGGGAGGCCGCGCCACGGCGGGCGCGGGCCGGACCCTTGCGTACAGCGATGCCGTGGGTACAGCGGTGTCGTACGTGCACGCGGTGCCACACGTACACAGCGCCGGACGTACACAGCGTCGCTCGTCACACTAGTGTGACGAGCTGGTCATCAAGCCTACCAACCGCTCCGCGGCGGCTGTGACCTCGTCGTTCACGATGACCTCGTCGAACTCCGTCTCGGCGGCGAGCTCGATGCGGGCTCGGTCGAGACGCCGCCTGATGACGTCGTCCCCCTCGGTGCCCCGCCCCGTGAGACGACGGACGAGCTCGTCCCACGTGGGCGGGGCGAGGAAGACGAAACGCGCCTGCGGCATGGCGGACCTGACCTGCCGTGCGCCCTGCAGCTCGATCTCCAGCAGACAGGGCGCACCGGCCGCGATCCGCTCCTCCAGTGGTCCGCGGGGGGTGCCGTAGGCGTGCCCGGCGAACATCGCGTGCTCGACGAACTCACCCACCTTGACCATGTGGGCAAACTCCTCGGCGTCGACGAAGTGGTACTCGACGCCGTCGGTCTCACCCGGGCGCGGCGCGCGCGTCGTCACGCTGACGGACACCCAGACCTCCGGGTGCAGCCGGCGGACAGCGGCAACGATCGTGCCCTTGCCCACTCCCGACGGCCCCGACAACACGGTGAGTCCCATTCCGACACCTTAGAGCCCGCCCAGCAGGCGGCGCAGGTTCGGTGGTGGGCACGTCGGCGCCCCGGCCGTGGCCGGGGCGCGGCGCCCCGAACATCCACCGCCGCCCTGCCGTCAGCAGACGGAGGATCGTCATCTAGATGCCATCAAAGTATGGGTTCCCGCACTCACCTCAGTGGTATGCGAGCCCAAAGGGTTCCCGGTCGGGTAGCCCAACGGATGGCACCCGACCGGCGCGCCTAACGGATGCGAGCGCCATCAGCATGCCGGGGGCTTTGGGCCCCGGCATTCGATGAGAACGCATCGGCGTCCCGCCGGCGATTGAGCAACCGAAGCGATTGACGCAACGCAATGAACTGCCGTGACACCGGAACGTGTCGACGCCTCACGGCATCAACACCAACAGGTGAAGACCGTCACGGGCCGTTACCGGTGTTCCCGGGAACGCAGGTCCATCACGCCGCGCCACGGTCACTCATGCGCCGGCGCCGAACTCCTCCAGGAGCGCGGCACGCTGCTTGGCCCCGAGCCCGCGCAGGCGGCGGGTGGGGCTGATTCCAAGTCGCTCCCGGATCTTCTGGGCCCGAACTCGGCCCACCCCGGGAAGCGACTCCAAGACCGCGGAAACCTTCATCTTGCCGACGACCTCATCGCCATCCGCGAGCTCGAGAACCGCGGCAAGACTGATCTCCCCCTTCTTCAACCGCTCCTTGAGTTCGGCGCGCTGCTTACGAGCCAGCGCAGCTTTCTCGAGGGCGGCGGCCCTCTGCTCGGGCGTCAGGGGCGGCAGGGTCACGGGTACGCCTCCTCAATGTGGTGATCGCGCCGCGCAAACTAGCGAGGAAGAGGCTCCTCGGTCCAGCCGAGCTGCATCACGCCGATCGCCGGGCATTGTCCCCACAAGACACAGCCTTTGATCGGATGAATGCCCTGTGTCGCATGCGCAGGACGCTTTCAGACCTTGGCGGCCCCACCGTACCGGCCGACGGACACCAAGAGCGCCCCGACCTGCACCGAGTGGCGTTTCCGCAGGTCAACGACCTACCGGAGTGGAGTAACCCTGGCGGCGAGAGTGGCGGCGGCCACGGCCCGATCGCTCGCGGAGGTGATCGGACGACCGATCACCAGAAGGTCCGAACCGTCCGCGAGCGCCCGTTCCGGGGTTGCGACACGTGCCTGGTCGGCCTGCTCCGAGCCCTCCGGACGGACCCCAGGTGTGATGAGAGTCACAGTTTCACCGAGCTCTCCGCGGACCAGGGAGGCCTCTTTCGGGCTGCAGACGAGAGCCCTCGCGCCGGCCTCCACAGCGAGCACGGCGAGTCTGCGAACGGCGTCCGAGGGCGGTCCCGACAGGCCGATGGAGGCGAGCGCGGCGCCATCCAGAGAGGTGAGAACCGTGACCGCGGTCACGTGAACCTCGGGCGCCGCCTCGGCCGCGGCCCTGATCATCGCGGCCCCTCCGGCCGCGTGCACCGTCACGAACCGAGGCGCCAGGCCGGCCAGCGAACGCATCCCACCGGCGACCGTCGCCGGGATGTCGTGCAGCTTCAGATCGAGGAAGAGCTCCGGTGCGGATCCGGCCGACCCGGCCGGATCCGCCGGACTCGACAGTGCGGAGTGGTCACCCTCCGTCAGGGATCCGAGGGCCTGGCGCCCCCCGGCAGACCCCACCGAACCCGCCTGAACCAGCAGACCTTCGTCACGCAGCGCATTCACCACCGCGCCGCCCTCCCGAAGGAAGAGCTCCATGCCGATCTTCAGGACGGCGCAGTGTGGCGCGACCGCACGAGCCCAGTCCAGCGCGGTGGCCCCGTCCGGGGCGTCCAGCGCGACCGCGATCGGCGGCCGGCCGGCCGGTGGCACCCACAACCGGCCCGGCCATGAATGGCTCTGTGACGTCACCGGTCGGCTCCCTGTCATCCATCCACCACCCATCCGAGCCAGCGCCGGTCCGAGCCGGCGCCCGCACGGGCGGCACCCGTGCGGGCACCGCCGTCACTTCTCCCAGGCCGCCCGCAGCGCGGCGTGGTAGTCCTGCAGCGGTCGCACCCCGAGCTCACCCCGAACGAGGGACTCGATACCCTGCACGCACGCGGCAGCCGCCTGAATGGTCGTGATGCAGGGAACCCCGGCGCTGACGCAGGCGGTGCGGATCTCGTAGCCGTCCAGCCGCGGTCCGACACCCCAGGGTGTGTTGATGACCAGATCGATCTGGCCAGAGGTGATCATTTCAACGCAGTCGATGAGGTCCTCGCTGGGAGCCCGATGCTTGCCCAGGACCACGGCCTTGACCCCGTTGCGTCGCAGCACGTCCGCCGTCCCGGCTGTCGCGTAGACGACGAAACCGAGATCCGCCAGCCGCTTGATCGGGAAGATCATCGCCCGCTTGTCGCGGTTCGCCACCGAGACGAACACCCGTCCGAAGGTCGGCAGCGACGCGTACGCGGCGGCCTGCGACTTGGCGTAGGCCGTCCCGAAGCCGTCATCGATGCCCATCACCTCGCCGGTGGAACGCATCTCCGGGCCGAGCACGGTGTCCACTCCGTGGCCTCCCGCGTCGCGGAAGCGACCGAAGGGCAGCACGGCCTCCTTGACGGAGATGTGCGAGTCCAGCGGCAGCGTCGCGCCGTCACCATGCGCCGGCAACAGGCCCTCGGCCCGCAGCTCGGGCACCGTCGCGCCGAGCATCACCCGGGCCGCGGCCTTGGCCAGCGGGACCGCCGTCGCCTTGGAGACGAACGGCACGGTCCGCGAGGCCCGCGGGTTGGCCTCCAGGACGTACAGGACGTCGGACTGCAGGGCGTACTGCACGTTGAGCAGCCCGCGCACGCCGACGCCCTCGGCGATCAGCCGGGTCGACTCGCGGATCCGGTCGAGCTCCGAACGCCCGAGGGTGATCGGGGGCAGCGCACAGGCGGAGTCACCGGAGTGCACCCCGGCCTCCTCGATGTGCTCCATAACTCCGGCGAGGTACAGCTCGGAGCCGTCGTAGAGCGCGTCGACGTCGATCTCGATCGCGTCGTCGAGGAAGCGGTCGACCAGCACCGGGTGCTCGGGCGAGATCTGCGTCGCCCGCTCGATGTAGTCGCGCAGCATGGCGTCGTCGTAGACGATCTCCATCCCGCGCCCGCCGAGCACGTAGGACGGCCGAACCAGCACCGGGTAGCCGATCCGGTCAGCGACGGTTCGTGCCTCCGCGTACGAGGTGGCCACGCCGTGCGGCGGCGAGGGCAGGTTCGCCTTGTCGAGCACCTGGCCGAACTGGCCGCGGTCCTCGGCGAGGTGGATGGCCTTCGGCGGAGTGCCGGCGATCGGCACGCCCGCGTCGGCCAGCGCGGCGGCGATGCCGAGCGGCGTCTGGCCGCCCAGCGACACGATCACTCCGGCCAGCGGGCCCGCCTGCGACTCGGCGTGGATGACCTCCAGCACGTCCTCGACGGTCAGCGGCTCGACGTAGAGGCGGTCGGCGGTGTCGTAGTCGGTGGAGACCGTCTCCGGGTTGCAGTTGACCATCACCGCCTCATAGCCGGCCTCGGACAGCGCCATCACCGCGTGGCAGCAGGCGTAGTCGAACTCGATGCCCTGGCCGATGCGGTTGGGCCCGCTGCCGAGCACGATCACCCGCGGGCGGTCGCTCGGCGCGACCTCGGTCTCCTCGTCATACGACGAGTAGTGATACGGGGTCTCGGACGCGAACTCGGCGGCACAGGTGTCGACCGTCTTGTAGACGGGACGGATCCCGGCCCGATGCCGGAACGACCGGACCACGTCCTCCTTGGTGCCCAGCAGGGCCGCGAGCTGGGCGTCGGAGAAGCCGGCCCGCTTCGCCCGGCGGATCCCCTCCGGGTCACGGGTCAGCGACGCGGCGATCTCGTTGAGGTAGACGATCTGGTCGACGAACCAGGGGTCGATGCCGGTCTGCGCGGTCACCTCCGCCGGCTCGGCGCCGGCGAGCAGCGCCTGCTGCACGCAGCGCAGCCGCCCGTCGTGCGGGACACGTGCCTCGGCGAGCAGATCCTCGACGGACTCGGTCGGCGTGGTGAAGCTGAACGCGAGGCCGGGCTGCTCCATCGACCGCAGCGCCTTCTGCAGCGCCTCGGCGAAGCTGCGGCCGACCCCCATCGCCTCGCCGACGGACTTCATCGTCGTGGTCAGCGTCGTGTCCGCCCCGGGGAACTTCTCGAAGGCGAACCGCGGCACCTTCACGACCACGTAGTCGAGAGTCGGCTCGAAGGCGGCCGGGGTCGTGCGCGTGATGTCGTTGGGGATCTCGTCGAGGGTGTAGCCGAGCGCCAGCTTCGCCGAGATCTTGGCGATCGGGAAGCCCGTCGCCTTCGACGCCAGCGCGGAGGAGCGGGACACCCGGGGGTTCATCTCGATCACGACCTGGCGGCCGGTGGCCGGGTCGACCGCGAACTGGATGTTGCACCCGCCCGCGTCCACCCCGACCGCGCGCATGACCGCGATCGACATGTCGCGCATGCGCTGGTACTCACGGTCGGTCAGGGTCAGTGCCGGCGCCACCGTCACCGAGTCGCCGGTGTGCACGCCCATCGGGTCGATGTTCTCGATCGAGCAGACGACGACCACGTTGTCGGCGCGGTCACGCATGAGCTCGAGCTCGAACTCCTTCCAGCCGAGCACGGACTCCTCGACGAGCACTTCGGTGGACGGGCTCGCCGCCAGGCCGAAGGCGGCCATCCGGCGCAGTTCCTCGACATCGTGCGCGAAGCCGCTGCCGGCGCCGCCGAGGGTGTAGCTCGGACGGATCACGACGGGGTAGGAGAACTCGTCCGCGGCGGCGAGGCATTCCTCGACCGTGGTGCAGATCGCGCTGCGGGCGGTCTCGCCGTCCACCGAGGCGACGATGTCCTTGAACGCCTGCCGGTCCTCCCCGGAGCGGATGGCGTCGATGTTGGCGCCGATCAGGAGCACCCCGTACTGCTCCAGCACCCCGGCGTCGTGCAGGGCGACCGCGGTGTTGAGCGCGGTCTGGCCGCCCATCGTCGCCAGGATCGCGTCGGGGCGCTCCCGTTCGATGATCTTCGTGACGATCTCGGTGGTGATCGGCTCGATGTAGGTCGCGTCGGCGATCTCCGGATCGGTCATGATCGTCGCCGGGTTGCTGTTGACCAGGATCACCCGCAGGCCCTCGGCCCGCAGCACCCGACAGGCCTGGGTGCCGGAATAGTCGAACTCGCACGCCTGGCCGATGACGATCGGCCCGGAGCCGATCACCAGCACGGACCTCAGGTCCTCGCGCCTGGGCATCAGGCTTCTCCCCGCTTCCGCCTGCCGGCAGCCATGAGGCCGCAGAACCGGTCGAACAGTCCGTGGGCGTCGTGCGGGCCAGGCGCCGCCTCCGGATGGAACTGGACGCTGAATGCCGGTACGTCCAGGCAGGTCAGACCCTCGACCACGTCATCGTTGAGGGCCACATGACTCACCGCCACCCGCCCGTAGGGCGTGTCGGTGGTCTCCGTGAGCGGTGCGCGCACCGCGAAGCCGTGGTTGTGGCTGGTCACGGCGATCCGTCCGGTCCGGGTGTCGGCGACCGGCTGGTTGACGCCCCGGTGGCCGTAGGTCAGCTTGTACGTCTCGAACCCCAGCGCCCGGGCGAGCACCTGGTTGCCGAAGCAGATCCCGAAGACCGGGACGCCCGCGTCGAGCACGCCGGTGAGCGTCTCGACCGCGTAGTCGGCGCTGGCCGGGTCACCGGGCCCGTTCGAGAGGAAGACGCCGTCGGGCGAGAGCGCCAGCAGCTCCTGGGCGGTGCTGCGGGCCGGCAGGACGTGCACCTCGCAGCCCAGCGCGGCCATGGAGACGGGCGTGTTGCGCTTGATGCCCAGGTCGAGGGCCGCGATCCGGAAGACCGGCAGGCCCGACCGCGCCTCGACGACATACGGAGTGGTGGTGCTGACCTCCGGTGCGAGGTCGGCACCCACCATCTCGGGCGAGGCCTGAACCCGTTCCAGCAGCGAGTCGAGATCGGTGTCGGTGCTGCTGATCCCGCAGCGCATCGCGCCCCGCTCACGCAGGTGGCGGGTGAGCGCCCGGGTGTCGATCCCGCTGATCCCGACCACGCCCGCGTTCTCGAGCTCCTCGTCGAGGGTGCGCTGCGCCCGCCAGTTCGACGCGAGCCGGCTCGGGTCGCGCACCACGAAGCCCGCGACCTGGATGCGCTCGGACTCGTAGTCCAGGTCGTTCACGCCGGTGTTGCCGATGTGCGGCGCCGTCATGATGACGATCTGCCGGTGGTATGACGGATCGGTAAGCGTCTCCTGGTATCCGGTCATTCCGGTGGAGAAGACCGCCTCACCGAACGCCTCGCCGACCGACCCGAAGGCCTCACCGGCGAAGCTCCGGCCGTCCTCCAGCATGAGCACCGCCTGCCGGCCCGTTCCCGGCCGCCCGCCGTCCAGCGGGGCAGGCTGCCTGTCGAAGCCGCTCACCGGCTCACCTCTGCCCTGTTCCTGCCACTCGTGCCGGTGATGTCGCTTGTCACCCGTCTGGTGGTCATCGTCGTTACTCCCATCCCGGCACCCGCTCGCCCGTCGGCGACGACGGCGGCGGGGGTACAGCGAACGCGTCGCGATCCGGGTCAGGGGACCAGCCCGCGGCCGGAGCGCCGGCCCACGGCTGGCGCGTGGCGTCGGCGGGCTGACCGCCGTGATAGCCGGCCGCACCCGGCCCGGAATACTGCCCCGGCCGCTCCCGCTCGGGAAGGCGCCCCACGTCGTAGGCACCGGTGTCGTAGCCGTGGGTACCGGGCGGCACGGCGCTGTGGCCGGCCGTTCCATAGGCACCCGTGTCAAACCTGCCCTGGTCGAACCCGGCGGTGTCGTAGCCGGCGGTGTGGTAACCGCCCGTGTCGTGCCCCTGCGTCTCATACGCGCCCGTGCTGTGCGCGCCCGTCGCAAACCCGTGCGCGCCCGCCGCATGCCCGCCGGCCACCGGGACGCCCCCGGTCTGCGTACCCGCGGGGTAGCCCCCGGTCGGATAGCCACCGGTGGTCGGATAGCCCCCTGTGGGGTATCCACCCGTGCCAGGCGCCGCCGTCTCCTGGGGGCCGCCGCCGGCGAGCGAACCGCCGTAGGAGACCACGCCGTGGGCCCCCGTACGCCGGATGCCGGTGGTGTGAGCCTCCACCTCGTGCGATCCCGTGTGGGCCGCGCTGGTAGAGACGGGTCCCGTCGAGACCGGACCGGTCGGCATGGCACCGGTCGGCATGGCACCGGTCGGGACGGGCGACGTGCTGGCCGGCCCGCCCAGGTGGGGTGTCCCCACCGGATGGCCGGCCGTGCCGCTCGCGGGCAGCCCCGGCTGGTTCCCCGGCAGCGGATTCCCGCTCCGCCGGCGGGGCTGGCGACCGATCACCGGAATCGGCATCGTGGCGGGACCGGGAGCGGGAACGCGGCGGCCGGCCGCGCCGGCACCGGCCGCCTCGGGACTCGCCGCCCCGGGAGGGGGCGTCGGACGCGGCGTCGTGCCGCGCGGCCTCAACCTGGCGCGAACCCGCGGCACCGCGTGCGGCGAGGTGATGTCCCCGGGCAGTGGCGCCGTCGGCATCGGCCCGATCAGGTCGTGGACGGATCGCACGACCCGGGGCTGGCGCGCCCTGTCCTCGCCGCGGAACCCGGTCTCCAGCTCCCGGCCGTCAAAGGACCAGGCGACGACCACGAGCCGGCTCGGCGCGGCGACCTTCCCCGCATGCCCACGCTCGAGCCGGGCGCCACGCACGGCCTCGCGGGGAATCCAGAAGGCATGGCCGTCCCGGTCGACCCGGACTCCAAGGTCGTAGACGGCGATGTAGTCGCCGTCATGGCCGGCGAGCCCGCGGGCCGCGATCCACTCCCGCCAGTGCCCCGCGTCGACGGTGCCGAGATACCTTCCGCGCAGCGGCGCGGCCAGCACGTTCCCGGTCTGCTCCGGTGGTTCGGGCAGGTCCGGCAGGTCTTCCTCCTGCTCCTGTGTCCGGCCGCTCCAGGCCCGTCGCATCGCGCCGACGAAGGCCACCGCGAGCAACAGCAGCCCGAAGGCGAGCAGGAGGTGCAGGGCCGCGCCACTCGGTCTGCCGACCGCGACGGCCGGCCCGGCCAGGGCGAATGGCGCCATCCCCAATGCGGGGGCTCCGCGGGACGTCAGGCTCATACGATCTTCCCGTCGAGCACGGTGGGACGGCCCCGGAGGAACGTCGCGCGGATCACCCCGGGGAGGGTGCGGCCACGGTACGGGGTGTTCGTGCTCCGGCTGGCGAAGCCGGCCGGGTCGATCACCCGCTGCGCCCGCGGATCGAGCAGTGTCAGCGTCGCGGGCGTACCCACCTGCGCGAACTGCGCGACGTCCAGCACGGTGTCGGTCACCCCGCCGATCCGCGCGGGCGCGGCTGCCAGGCGGTCGGCCACACCGGCCCAGTCGAGATGCCCGGTCGTGACCATCGTCTCGATCACCACCGACAGCGCCGTCTCGAGCCCGAGCATCCCCGGCCGAGCGGCGGCCCACTCGGTTTCCTTGTCCTCTGGTGCGTGCGGGGCGTGATCAGTTGCCACACAGTCGATCGTGCCGTCCGCCAGCCCGGCTCGCAGTGCCTCTGTGTCGGCTTTGGTGCGCAACGGCGGATTGACCTTGTACACCGGGTCGTACGAAGCCACCAGATCTTCGGTGAGTAGCAGGTGGTGCGGGGTCACCTCGGCGGTGACCCGCCACCCCTTCGCCTTCGCCCACCGGATGATCTCGACCGAGCCGGCCGTGGAGACGTGACAGACGTGCAGGCGCGAGTCGACATGGCCGGCGAGCAGCGCGTCACGCGCGATGATCGCCTCCTCGGCGACCGCGGGCCAGCCGGGCAGGCCGAGGCAGGCGGCCATCGCGCCCTCGTTCATCTGCGCCCCGGCGGTGAGCCGAGGCTCCTCCGCGTGCTGCGCGACCACGCCGTCGAACGCCTTGACGTACTCCAGCGCGCGACGCATGAGCAGTGCGTCGGACACGCAGTGCCCGTCGTCGGAGAACATCCGCACGGCGGCCGCGGACGTCGCCATGGCTCCCAGCTCGGCGAGCTGGGAGCCGGCGAGCCCCTTGGTCACGGCACCGACCGGACGCACCTCGCAGTGCCCGGCGTCCTGGCCGAGCCGCCACACCTGCTCCACCACTCCGGCGGTGTCCGCGACCGGGTCGGTGTTCGCCATCGCGAACACCGCCGTGTAGCCACCCAGCGCCGCGGCCCGCGTGCCCGACTCGACGGTCTCGGCATCCTCGCGCCCAGGCTCGCGCAGATGTGTGTGCAGGTCGACGAACCCGGGCAGTGCGATGAGGCCCGCGCCGTCGACGATCAGCGGGCCGCGCCGGGTTCCGCCAGCCGCACCGTCGGCGGCGTCCGCGACGACGCTGGTGTGCTCACCGCCGCCGGGCGGCGTGACCGCGGCGATCCGCCCACCCGCGATCACCAGGTCTCGGGGGTCGCCCCCCAGGGGACTGACGCCACGCAGCACGATCACCGATGTCATGTGGTCTCCCGGTCGGTGCCGCCACCCAGCAGCAGATAGAGGACGGCCATCCGGACACTCACCCCGTTGGCCACCTGGTCGACCACCGTCGACCGCGGTGAGTCCGCCACGGAGGAGGCGATCTCCATGCCCCGGACCATCGGCCCGGGATGCATCACCAGCGCGTGCTCCGGCATGAGCGCGGCACGGTCCGCGTCGAGGCCGTAACGCCGGCTGTACTCCCGCTCGCTGGGGAAGAACGCCGCGGACATCCGTTCCCGTTGCACGCGCAACATCATCACGACGTCGGTCTTGGGCAGCACCGCGTCGAGGTCGTAGGAGACCCCGACCGGCCACCCGTCGATGCCCAGCGGGAGCAGGGTCGGCGGCGCGACCACGGTGACCTGCGCACCCAGCGTCGTCAGCAGCCAGATGTTCGACCGCGCGACCCGGGAGTGCAGGACGTCCCCGACGATCGTGACGGCGAGCCCGTCCAGCCGGCCGAGCCGGCGGCGGATCGTGAACGCGTCGAGCAGGGCCTGGGTCGGATGCTCATGCGTCCCATCCCCCGCGTTCACCACGCTGCCGCGCACCCAGGAGGCGAGCCGGTGCGGCGCGCCACTGGCCGAATGGCGACAGACCACCGCATCCGCCCCCATGGCCTCCAGGGTCTGTGCCGTGTCCTTCAGGCTCTCGCCCTTCGACACGCTTGACCCTCGCGCCGAAAAATTGATCACATCGGCCGAGAGTCTCTTGGCGGCGACCTCGAAGGAGGTGCGGGTGCGGGTGGAATCCTCGAAGAAGAGGTTGACGACGGTCCGGCCGCGAAGTGTCGGCAGCTTGCGGACCGGCGCGTCGGCGACCCGCGCCATCCGGTCCGCCGTGTCGAGCACGAGCAGCGCGTCGTCCAGCAGCAGGTCGGCGGTGGAGAGCAGGTGGCGTTTCACACCCACCGCCGAGGTCCGCTGCGGCGCCTGCACGCGGGCGCCGTCACAGCGCGTCCGCGGAGACGATGAGCACGGCGTCCGCGCCGTCGACCTCACGCAGCCGAACGGCGACCGACTCGCGTCGCGAGGTGGGCATGTTCTTCCCCACGTAGTCAGCTCGGATGGGGAGCTCGCGGTGGCCTCGATCGACCAGCACGGCGAGCTGGACCGCACGCGGCCGGCCATAGGCCGAGAGTGCGTCGAGCGCGGCCCGGACGGTGCGGCCCGAGTACAGGACGTCATCGACGAGAATGACGACCATTCCGTCCACTCCGCATTCCGGGATCTCGGTCACCTCGAGTGGGCGAACTCCGCGCAGCCGCAGGTCGTCCCGGTACATCGTCGGGTCGAGCGAACCGACCGGCAGATTCACGCCTTCGACCGCGGCCACTCTGCGCGCGAGCCGCTGCGCGAGCGGAACACCACGGGTCGGGATGCCGAGCAGGAGCACACCGTCACCGCCCGAGGTCTTCTCCAGCACCTGGTGCGCCATCCGGCTCACAACCCGGTTCATATCGGCGGCGGAGAGCACAGTACGGCTCAGGCCCGGCCGGTCGGCACGCCCGCGCGGCCCGGCCACAGAGTCATCGTCGCTGGTCCGGCCCACCACGTCCACCGGGCCGTCGGGGTCCTCGGCAGGTGGGCGCGAGGTGGCCCCCGGCATGTTTCCGGGAGTGTTACGGGCAGGATCGCCTTGCGCGGCCGCAGCCACGAGGTGTCCCTCCTTCCCCGCCTCACTGGACGGTCCTTAAAGGAGCGGTCCCCGCGACCGTACCAGCCAGGTCAGGAGCAGCGAAGCCGGTCAGTGCGGCATGGGGGGCGACGGCGGGGAACACGTCGTCCTCACACGGACGGGTCTGGCACACGACTTCACAAACCTTGGTGAGCCGTTGCCGAGAGTGACGTGAATCACGATGCTCCGTATACCGACGACTTCAATCGTCACTACACGTCACCGTAGGCAGACGACGAGCACAGATCCTCACCGTAGCCGGGAAGTGCCGACAGCGCTAATGCCGGCCGCAACCGGAAGGCTACAGAAAGTGGTACAAAGAAAGAAGCGACACGACCCCCCGGGTGTCGAGTCTCAACCCGGCGGGCACTACTATCGGTAACCGCCGGCGGCAAGAGCCCTCGGTTCCAACTGATCGACCACGACAGGAGTGGGCACTTCGATGTCCGACTATGCGAAGGCGCTCGGTGCTCGGCTGCGCGCGATACGCACCCAGCAGGGGCTCTCGCTCCATGGCGTCGAGGAGAAGTCGCACGGTCGGTGGAAGGCCGTCGTGGTGGGCTCCTACGAGCGAGGGGACCGCGCGGTAACCGTCCAGCGGCTCTCTGAGCTGGCCGAGTTCTACGGCGTTCCGGTCGGCGAGCTTCTCCCCGAGGGCTCGACCGTGGCGCCGCTGGAGCAGTCGCCGCGCATCGTCCTCGACCTGGAGCGTCTCGCGCAGGTTCCCAAGGAGCAGGGCGGTCCGCTGGCCCGGTACGCGGCCACGATCCAGAGCCAGCGCGGCGACTACAACGGGCGCGTGCTCTCTATCCGTTACGAGGACCTGCGCTCCCTCGCGGTGATCTACGACACCTCGCCGAGCAAGCTCACCGAGCAGCTCGTGTCGTGGGGCGTGCTTTCACCCGAGCAGGGCAGCGAGCCGGCCGCGTCCGACGCCTAGGTCCGACGCCTGACCGGGCGCACCGGAACCTCGCACCGCCAGAACATCGCACGAAGGGCAGCTGGTTCCGGGGGGTACCGGCCGCTCAGCACCGAAACAGCAGGCAAACCAGCACATGTACGCCAGCACCATGTAGTGATCTTCTCTGGGGGAAGACCCGGTACGTCACAGCGGTGACGTACCGGGACACCACGGCCTCCGGGCCCGGCAGCCGGATCGAACCATCACCCGGCTCGAAACCGTCACCCCCGAAACCGTCACCCGGAGCGACTCCCGCTCCGATCAGCCCGCGGTCGGCTGATCAGCTCTCGGCCGGCTCCGTGCGCGCCACGGCTTCGGCCGGCGCCGCATCCTCGCCAGCAGCCCCCGCCGGTCCGGCCGATTCAGTGCCCTCCCGCAGCAGCTCGGGCTTCTCCTGCAGCAGGCTGGCCAGCAGCCCGTTCACGAACGCGGGCGACCGCTCGGTGGAGATGGTCTTCGCCAGCCGCACCGCCTCGTCGATGACGACGCCGTCTGGCACGTCGGTCCGCCAGAACAGTTCGAGCACCGCGATCCGCAGGATGTTGCGATCGACCGGAGGCATCCGGTCGATCGCCCACCCCTGCGCATGGCTGGCGATATGGCGGTCGATGTCGCCAAGATGCGCGACCACGCCTTCGACCAGGTCGGAGGCGTAGTCAGGCACCGGGGGGTCGGACTGCGCACGGCGGGCGGCCAGGGTCTCCATCGGCCGCAACGACCGCATGTCCGCCTCGTAGAGAATGTCGAGCGCGCGCTTTCGCGCCTTGGACCTGGCGCTCAGCTCGTCACCCGACCGAGGTACCGACCGTCGCGGGTGTCGACCTTGACCTTCTCACCCTTGGCGATGAACAGTGGAACCTGGATGTTCGCGCCCGTCTCGACGGTTGCGGGCTTGGTCCCGCCGGTCGACCGGTCACCCTGGACACCCGGGTCGGTCTCCGAGATGATCAGCTCGACACTGGCCGGCAGCTCCACATACAGCGGTGCGTCGTCGTGCAGCGCCACCGTCGCCGTCGTGTTCTCGAGCATGTAGTCCGCGGCGGTGCCCACCACGTCCGGCGGGACCGGAATCTGCTCGTAGGACTCACTGTCCATGAACACGAAATCCGCGCCATCTCGGTACAGATAGGTCATCTCGCGACGGTCCACCGTCGCTACCTCGACCTTGACGCCGGCGTTGAAGGTCCGGTCGACGACTTTGCCGGAAAGCACGTTCTTCAGCGTCGTCCGGACGAACGCCCCGCCCTTGCCCGGCTTGACGTGCTGGAATCCGACGACGTTCCACAACACCCCGTCGATGTCGAGCGTCATGCCGTTCTTCAGGTCGTTCGTTGTCGCCACTGCGCGTGTCTCTCCGTTCCGGTCGCCGCCCGGTCGATCGATCCGTACTCGATCGCCAGCCTGTCGCTCGTCACCGTTTCTGGCCGCGGCAAAGTCTACAGATCCGGATCGCCACTGCCGCACAGGCCAACTGGCGGCGCTCCGAGAGCTGGCGGCCGGCTCGCCCGCCGGCCTGCCGCCGGACCGCTCGCCCCCAGCCCGCTCCCGTCAGTCCGCTCGCCGTCAGCCCTATCAGCCCTCCACCACGGGCGCGCCTCCCGCCGCGACGGCCCGATACGCGGCGATCAGGTGCTCCGGCTCCGGATCGTCGAACGACCGTGCCCGGCCAAGGGCCTCCAGCACGACGAAACGCAGGCGGCGCCCGCGTGCCTTCTTGTCGACCCGCATCGCGTCGAGCAGGCTCGGCCAGCGGTCCCCGCGGTACTCCACCGGCAGCCCGATCTCCCGCAGCAGCTCACGGTGACGCGCGGCGGTGGTGTCATCAAGACCCGCGACCCGCCGGGAGAGCTCCGCGGCGAACACCATCCCGACCGAGACCGCGGCGCCGTGACGCCAGGTGAAGTTCTCGATCTTCTCGATGGCGTGCGCGAGGGTGTGACCGTAGTTGAGGATCTCCCTGCCCCCGGCCTCCCGGGGGTCCCCGGACACCACCGCCGCCTTGACCCGGATCGAACGCTCCACCAGCTCGGGCAGATGTGCCGCCCCGGTCGGATCGGCCTCCAGCAGCTCGAGGATGCGCGGGTCCGCGATGAAACCCGCCTTGACGACCTCGGCCAGGCCGGCCTGGACCTCCACCGCGGGCAGGGTCGTCAGCGTCGTGAGATCGCAGAGGACACGCAGCGGCTGGTGGAACGCACCGACCAGGTTCTTGCCCGCATCGATGTCGATGCCGGTCTTGCCACCCACCGCGGCGTCGACCATCCCGAGCACCGTCGTCGGCACCTGGACCACGTCGACACCGCGCAGCCAGCCGGCGGCCACGAATCCGGCCAGGTCGGTGGTCGCCCCACCGCCGAGGCCGACGACGAGGTCGTCCCGGGTGAACCCGAGGCGCCCGAGGGTGTCCCAGCACTCACCGGCGACCCGGAGCTGCTTGGCCTCCTCGCCGTCGGGCACCTCCACCGCGTGCGCCTCCGCACCCGCCTGCGCGCGCAGCGCGGCGACAACGGTCATGGCGGTGGCCCGCAACGCACGTGGGTGGATGACCGCGACCCTGGTCCGCCCCGCGGCGACCACATCCAGCTCGCCGAGCACCCCTTCGCCGAGCACCACCTCGTAGGAGCGGTCGCCGGCCGGGGCGACCTCGATCCGGACCACATCAGAGACCTTCGTCGCCGGCATCAGCGGCTCATCCTCCCCGCGAGTTCGACCAGGATCGCCGCCACGACGTCCTCGACCTCGAGGGCACCGGTGTCGACCGTGAGGGCGGCCACCTCCTCGTAGAGCGGGCGCCGGGCCTTCAGCAACGCGGCCAGCCGGGTACGCGGGCCCTCGACGAGAAGAGGCCGGTCACGGGCGAGCCCCACCCTCCTGGCCGCGGCGGAGGCGCTGACATCGAGGTAGACGACCCAGTGCCCGGCCAGCGCGGCACGGACGTCGGCGTCGAGCACCGCCCCGCCGCCGAGCGCCAGTACACCGGTGTGCTCCGCCAGGGCCGCCAGCACCGCGGACCGCTCGGCCGCGCGGAAATACTCCTCGCCGTGCTCGACGAACACGTCGGAGACACTCATCCCGAGGTTGGACTCGACGTCCAGGTCGGTGTCACGGAACTCCACACCGATCCTCCGCGCGAGCGCCACCCCGACCGTGCTCTTCCCCGCACCCGGCGCGCCGACCAGGACCGCGAGCGGACCCGGACGAACCTGCTCCCCTGAGCCCACGGCCGCACCCGCCGCCGCCCCGCTGCCGACCGCCCCGCTGCCGACCGCCCCGCTGTCGGCCACATCGCTGTCGGCAACCGCGCTGTCCGTGGCCGCCGGGGCCTCGTGCCCGGTTCGCATCGTCAGTGCACCGCCAACGACTTCAGGTAGCCCTCGCAGTTGCGCCGGGTCTCCTCCACGGAGTCCCCCCCGAACTTCTCCAGTGCCGCGTCGGCCAGCACGAGCGCCACCATCGCCTCCGCGACCACCGCGGCCGCGGGCACCGCGCAGACATCGGACCGCTGGGCGATGGCCACCGCGGGCTCGCCGGTGGCCACGTCGATCGTGGCCAGTGGCCGCGACAGCGTCGAGATCGGCTTCATCGCCGCGCGGACCCGCAGTGGATCGCCGGTCGTCATCCCGCCCTCGACCCCGCCGGCCCGATCGCTGGCCCGCCGCACCCGCAGGCCGGGCCCCTCGACGGGCTCGATCTCGTCGTGCGCGACCGACCCACGCCGCCGGGCGGTGCGGAACCCGTCACCGAACTCGACGCCCTTGATGGCCTGAATGCCCATGAGCTCGGCCGCGAGCCGCGCGTCAAGCCGGCGGTCACCGTGGACATAGCTCCCCAGCCCCGGCGGGCAGCCGTAGGCGAGCACCTCGACTATGCCGCCGAGCGTGTCCGCGTCGCGGTGCGCGGCGTCGATCTCGGCGACCATGCGCTCGCTGGTGGCCGGGTCCGCGCAGCGCACCGGGTCGGCGTCGACCACGCTGAGCGAGACCGGCGGTGGCGTGCCCGGCGGGACCTCCACCGCGCCGATCGCCACGACGTGCGAGACGATCTCGATGCCATACGCCTGGCGCAGCAGCGCCTTGGCGACCGTGCCCAGCGCCACCCGCGCCGCGGTCTCGCGCGCGCTGGCGCGCTCCAGCACCGGCCGCGCGTCGTCGAAACCGTACTTCTGCATGCCGGCGAGATCGGCGTGACCCGGCCGCGGGCGGGTCAGCGGCGCGTTGCGGCCCAGACCCGCCAGCTCCGCCGGGTCGATCGGGTCGGGCGACATCACCTGCTGCCACTTCGGCCACTCGGTGTTGCGAACGACAATGCTGACCGGCCCACCGAGGCTGGCCCCGTGGCGAATGCCACCGAGCATCTCGACCTCGTCACGCTCGAACTTCATCCGCGCGCCACGGCCGTGGCCGAGCCTGCGGCGGGCAAGCTCGTCTCCGATCTCCGCGCTGGACACGCGGATCCCCGCGGGCAGCCCCTCCACTGTCGCGACCAGAGCGGGGCCGTGGGACTCCCCCGCCGTCAACCAGCGCACCATGGGACCAGTCTTTCACGACGTTCAGCCGAGGGACGACCGCCCAATACCGCACATAGCCGGACCGAGAGGGTGTCGGGGGATCCCGAGGAAGTGGCGCACCCAGGGCCAGTGGTGCTGGTCTGACGGTCCGTGTCCACACCCACCGCCGCACAGCTACCTACTGAGGATCCCACGCCGCCACGCAGCGCCACCAATTCACCCCAATAGCGGCAAACGGCACAGAGAGTCACGTGACGGTCGACAAGAAGTGAGGATTTCGGTCGTTCCAGCAGCCGAAATCCTCACATCTTGCTCAGCGGCAGCGGTAGCCCGACGTCGCCGCTCGGAAGATCCGAGGATCCTGGTCGTCCCGGCAACCCCGATCCTCAGGTCTTGCTCAGCGGCAACGGCAGCCCGACGCCGCGGTTCGGAAGATCTGAGGATCGCGGTCATCCCAGTGACCAGAATCCTCAGGTCTTGCTCTCGGCAGGCGGCCCGGGCCGGTTCTCCCTGCATCCGTGGAGGCCAGCGCAGCGGCCTGGCGACCCTGCTTGCTCGCGAGCAGCGGCGGAGGCGGAGACGGCAGCAGCGGCAGCGGCAGCCCGAAGCTCGGGATTCCGCGACGGGTTCCTGACCAGGTAAATCACACAGATCAAGCCGTCGGGACACCCGTCAGCCGGCCGGGCCCCAGCCGGTGCCGAGCACCGCGACCAGCGCGCCGACCAGGAGAAACGGCCCGTAGGCAATCGGATCACGCCGGGACACCCGCCGCAGGATCAGCAGGGACAGCGCGACCAGCCCCGCGGTCATCGTGGCCGCGACCAGCCAGAGCGCGACCGCCGGCCAGCCCAGCCAGCCCAGCGCGAGCCCGAGCAGACCGGCCGTCTTCACATCCCCGCGGCCGAGCCCGCTTCCCGGCAGCAGGTACAGCACCCCGTACGCCAGCCAGGCCGCGAAGCCCGCGAGCAGCGCCCGCGACCAGCGGTCCGTGGAGCCCTCCCCCACCGTGGGAACGACGAGCAGGGCCGCCAGCACCGCGTACGACGGCAGGACGATCAGGTCGGGCAGGCGATGGACCCGCAGGTCGACGGCGGCCAGCACGACGCCGACGACCGTCAGGTAAAGATAGGCGGGCAGTCGGCCCGTATGCGGATAGGTGGCCGCTCCGACGGCCGCGAGCACCGCGACGGTGACGGCGCCGAGCACGAGCCGGCTGGGTACCGGCCGCCGCGGCGGCACGCCGTCCACCGGTCCGAAGGCACCGACGATGGACGGCAGCGCCGGGACCGGCAGTGCCGCGCAGACGACGGCCGCGGCGGTCACCGCGGCCGCCATCGCACTCATCCGCCAGAACCCGGACCGGCGGCCACCGGATCACCCGCCGGACCAGCCGCCGCATGGTCCGCGTCCGCTCCCGCAGCCAGGTCCGGCCCCGCGGCCAGGTCCGGCCCCGCCGCCGGGCCGGCGTTGCGCGCGGACAGAGCGGCGAGGCCGGCTGCGAGCAGAACACCCTCATCCACCGCGCAGCCGGTGAAATGGCGCACCTGGCCGACCGCCTGACCGGCCAGGACCTCCAGGCCGCCGATGACCCGGGCACCGGAGCGGTACGCCGACGCGGCCAGCGCTGTCGGCCAGGGGTGGTAGAGCAGTTCCAGCAGCGGGCAGGTCACCGGCCACGCCTGGCGGGCCAGGGTGTCGGTCACACCCGCCGGAGTCGTCGAGATCACCAGATCCGGGCCGGGTGGCACGCCGCCCGAGAGGATTCCCCAGGGCAGCGGCGTCACCGCGACTCCGAGCCGGGCACCGATCCCGACGAGCTCCGCGACCGCACCCGGGCGGCGGGCCACGATGGCGACCCGGGGTGTTCCCGCCCGCGCGAGCGCGGCGACGACCGCACGGGCGGTCCCGCCCGCCCCGAGCATCAGCGGCTGGACCGGAACCGCCCGGCCGAGGAGTCGACGCAACGCGTACCCGACCCCGTCGACGTCGGTGTTGAACCCGGCCAGGTGGCCGTTCGACCGCACGACCACGGTGTTCACCGCGCCCAGCAGCGCGGCGGTGGGATCGACCTCGTCAAGCAGCTCGACCGCCGCCGTCTTCAGCGGCATGGTCAGCGAGACACCGGCCCAGCCGGGCTCGTCGCGCAGGCGTCCGAGCATGGCCGGCAGGCCGGCCTCGTCACATTCGATCGCGGTATAGGTCAGATCGAGACCGAGACGGGTGTAGGCGGCCATGTGCAGCGTCGGCGAGAGGGAGTGCCCCACCGGCGCGCCGAGCACCGCCGCACGGCGAGCGACCGGGCCCACCCCGATGGGCTCCGCGCGGTCGCCTGAGCTGATCGCCACGGTCTACTCCGATCCTCCCTGGCGGCGGTACTCCACCATCGCCTCGTCGAACTCCGCCTGGGTGGCGGCGAACCTGGTCTCGTGGGTCTGGGGCATCGAGACGAAGTAGAACCAGGGCCCGTCCGCCGGCTTCAGCGCCGACTCCAGCGCCCAGGTGCTGGGGCTGGCGATCGCTCCGGGCGGGAGCCCCTGGACGGCCCGGGTGTTGTACGGGTTGCTGCTGCGCAGCTGCTCCTGGGTCAGCCTGCCCTCGTACTCGTTCATCGCGTACCGGGTGGTCGAGTCCATGTCGAGCCGTCGGAAGCCGCCGGAGTCGTCCGCCAGCCGGTTGTAGATGACCCGGGCGACCTTGGGGCCCTCGTCCTTGTTCGCGACCTCCTTCTCGATGATGGAGGCGATGATGACGATGTCGTGCGGCGTCTCGCCCAGCGCCCTGGCCTGGCCGACGAGGTCGGTCTTCTGCGCGTAGGCGTTGAACCGGGCGACGGCGTCCTTGAGCACGTCGACCGGGTCGGTGCCCGGGGCCACGTCGTAGGTGGACGGGAAGAGGTAGCCCTCCAGCGTGTTGCTCGCATAGTCGGGCAGCCCCAGCGAGCTGGGATCCTTGGCCAGCGCCTCCAGCTCGGCCATCGGCCGGCCGGTCCGCGCGGAGAGCTCCTGGAGGACCTTCCGGACCGTGTCCCCCGGGTTGATGGTGTAGCGGAACAGCGCCGATGACGCGTCGTCCAGCAGCGCGTCCAGTGCCGAGGCCGCGCTCATCTTCTCGCGCAGCCGGTAGGTACCCGGCTGGATCGACAGGGCTCGGCTGTCCTGGGTCGCCACGTTCACGAAGGCCTGCCGGCTCGCCACGACATCTGCCTTGACGAGCGTGGCGGCGATTTCGGACGATGTGGCACCCGCGGGGATCTGGATGACGACGATGCCCTCACCCCCGCCGGCGTAGTCCGCGGCGGGCTCGCCGCCGATCCGGCCGATGACCTTGCCGACACCGATGATCCCCGCTCCGAGAAGCACGGCGACCACGACCAGGACACCGATGAGCCGCGGCAGCGCGCTGCCCGACCGGCGCTCCCGGGCCCCGTCCGGCCCACCGCGACGGCGGCGGCCGGAGCCGCGACCGTCACCGGACGGGTCGTCGTCGTAGCGGTCCTCACCGTCGTAGGACCCGTCGTCGTAGTCGTCGCCGTCGTAACCCTCAGCGTCGTGGTAGCCGTCGTAGGGCCCGTCGTCATAGCCGTCGACGTCGTCGTAGGGCCCGTCGCCGCGGACGCCCCGGCCACCGGCGGCGGCTGACGCGGCCTGCGGGCCGGTTCCCGGCGCCGGCCGACGCTGACCGGGCCCGGACGCCGCACCGGCACGCCGGCGCCCCTCGCGGCGCCGGAGCTCCTCGAAGTCGTCGTACTCGTCGCCAGCGGCGCCGCCGAACAGGCCGTCGAATCCGTCCGCGCCGCGGCTCACACCGAATCCTGCGGCCGCGCGGCACCGTCCGGCGCGGCCCGGCTGGCCGCTTCCCGGGCCCGGCGGATGTCCAGGTGGTGCTGGAGGATCTGCACCGCTGCCTCCTGATCCACAAGCTCACGACGGGCCCGCGATCGCAGTCCGCGCTCAGCCATGCGGCGATGAGCCACGACCGTGGTGAGCCGCTCGTCAACGAGACGGACCGGTACGGGCGCGACACGCGTCGACAGCACCTCGGCGTACTGCCGTGCGCGGCGGACCGCCTCACCCTCCTCACCGGAGAGCTGACGCGGCAGACCGACGACAACCTCGACAGCGTGCCTGTCCCGAACGATGTCGGCAAGCTCGTCGACGTCCTTGTGACGACGACCTGACGCATCCCGACGCAGCGTGGTGACCGGCACGGCCAGCAGACCGTCCGGATCACTCGCCGCGACCCCTACCCGCACAGAACCGACATCGACGCCGATCCGGACGCCTCGGCCGGGTTCCTCGGCGCGGGGCGGCGCCTGGTCCGCCTCCCGCGCCGCGCCGGGGCCAGCCTCAACCCCGGCACCAGCACCGGGGTCGGGCGCGGCAGCGGGGTCAGGCCCGGGCACCGGGGTGTCGCTCACGCGCCCTGGTCGGCGACCAGCTCGCGGATCCGGGCGAAGACCTTCGGGATCATGGAGGCGTCGCCCCGGCCGCCCTGCGCGACGTCGGGCTTGCCGCCGCCCTTGCCCCCGAGCGCGGCCCAGGACTGGCGGATCAGGTCGCCGGCGCGCAGCCCGCGCCCGCGGGCGGCGTCATCGGTGGCGACCACGATGGCGGCCCCCTCGGCCTCGGTCACCACGACCACCGCCGGGCGCCCGGCCAGCCGGCCCCGGACGTCCAGCGCCAGCAGCCGGACGTCGTCCGCGGGTGTGCCGGCCGGCACCTGGGCCGTCACGAGCGCGACCTCACCGACGGCCTCCGCTCCGGCGGCGAGCGCCGCGGCCCCGGCCAGCACGGCCTGCGCCCGCAGCCGCTCCAGCTCCCGCTCCGCGTCACGCAGCCGGCCCACGATGTCGGCGACCCGGTCGGTGAGCTCGTCCGGGCGGGCCTTCAGCGCGGTCGAAAGCTGTGAGACGAGCACGTGCTCGCGGGCGAGGAACCGGAAGGCGTCGATACCGACCAGCGCCTCCACCCGACGTGTCCCGGCGGAGATGGACGACTCGGACAGGAGCTTGATCGCGCCCAGCTGGGCGGAACTGGACACGTGCGTACCACCGCACAGTTCGCGGGCGTAGTCGCCGACGTCCACCACCCGGACCTGGTCGCCGTACTTCTCGCCGAACAGCGCCATCGCCCCCAACCGGCGGGCCTCCGCCTGGGTGGTGACGTACCAGCGAACCTCCAGGTCGCGCAGCGCGACCTCGTTGACCTCGTCCTCGACGTCGGCGAGGACCGAGTCGGGCACCGCGCCGAGCGCGTGGAAGTCGAAGCGCAGCCGGCCCGGCGAGTTCAGCGAGCCCGCCTGGGTCGCCGACTCGCCCAGCGCGCGGCGGAACGCGGTGTGGACGAGGTGCGTGGCGGTGTGCGAGCGCGAAACAGCCCGCCGCCGCTCCACGTCGACCTCGACGGCGACGTCCGCACCGACCCGCAGCTCCCCGCGCAGCACCTTCACCCGGTGCATGACCAGGTCGGGCACCGGCCGCTGGACGTCGAGGACCTCGCACTCACCGCCGTCGAAGCGGATCACACCGAGGTCCGCCTCCTGGCCACCGCCCTCGGCGTAGAAGGGCGTCGTGTCCAGGACGATGCCGACCTCCTCGCCCTCCCCGACCGCGACCCGGCTGCTGCCGTCACCGATGCCGACGAGGCCGACGACGCCGGACTCCCGCACCAGCTCGGTGTAGCCGGTGAAGGTGGTGGGCCCGGAGGCGGCCAGAATCGGGCGGAACGCCGACAGGTCGAGGTTCCCGATGCGCCGGGAGGCCCGGTCCGCCTTCGCCGCCTGGCGCTGGCGTTCCATGAGCCGGCGGAAGCCGGCCTCGTCGACGGTGAGCCCCGCGTCGGCGGCCATGTCGATGGTCAGGTCGATGGGGAACCCGTAGGTGTCATGCAGCCGGAACGCGGACTCGCCGCTGAGCTGCGCCGACCCGCTGGAGCGGGCCTGGGTCACCGCGGTGTCGAACAGGGTGGTCCCGGTCCGCAGCGTCTCCAGGAAGGCGGTCTCCTCCGCGACCGCGACCGCGGTGATCGCCTCGGCCTGGTCGACCAGCTCCGGGTAGATCGGCCCCATCGCCTGGCGGACCTCGGCGAACAGCTCCGCCATCACCGGCTCGCGGGCCCCCAGCAGGCGGGCGTCACGAACCGCCCGGCGCAGCATCCGGCGCAGCACGTAGCCGCGGCCCTCGTTGGACGGGGAGACCCCGTCCGAGATGAGCATCGCGGCGGTGCGCGTGTGGTCGGCGACGACCCGCAGGCGGACGTCCGCGGCCGGGTCCGCGCCGTAGCGGGCACCGGTGAGCCGGCCGGCGGCGTCCAGCACCGGGCGGGAGATGTCGATCTCGTAGAGGTTCTCGACGCCCTGCAGGATCGTCGCCATCCGCTCGAGGCCCATGCCGGTGTCGATGTTGCGGGCCGGCAGGTCCCCGACGATCTCGTAGCCGTACTCGCTGCCCTCACCTCGCGCGTACTGCATGAACACGAGGTTCCAGATCTCCAGGTAGCGGTCCTCGTCCGCCTCCGGCCCGCCGTCGCGCCCGTATTCGGGCCCGCGGTCGAAGTAGATCTCGCTGCACGGGCCGCAGGGGCCCGGCACGCCCATCGACCAGAAGTTGTCCTTCTTGCCCCGGCGCTGGATCCGCTCGGCGGGCAGCAGGGTGCGCCAGATCGACTCGGCCTCGTCGTCGTCGAGGTAGACGGTGGCCCACAGGTCGTCGGGGTTGAAGCCGTACCCCTCGGTGACGAGCTCGAAGGCGAACGGGATCGCCTCGGCCTTGAAGTAGTCACCGAAGGAGAAGTTCCCGCACATCTGGAAGAACGAGGCATGCCGGGCGGTGCGCCCGACGTTCTCGATGTCCACGGTCCGCACGCACTTCTGCACGCTGGTCGCGCGGCTCCACGGCGGGGTGAGGTCGCCGACGAAATAGGGCTTGAACGGCACCATGCCGGCGTTGACCAGCAGCAGCGTCGGGTCCTGCGCCACCAGGGACGCGCTCGGGACCACGGTGTGACCCCGCTCGGAGAAGTGGTTCAGAAAGCGGCGGCGGATCTCGGCCGTGTCCATCGGTTCACGTCGTCCAGGGTTGTCGGGATGTGTCGGCCGGCCAGGCGGCCGGCGCCGGCTCCGCAGCCGGGATCGGCCGCCGCCGGATGGGAGATCAGGGCCTGCGTGCCCCCGGCACCAGGCGCATCGTCTGCTCCGGATCAAAGCCCACGGGCGCCGGAGCGGCGAGGTGCTGACCGCTTCCGGACGGCTCGCCACCAGCCAGATCGCCCGGCTCCCCGGACGCCTCGAGCTCGTCGAGACCCAACGCGGAGCGGATCTCCTCCTCCCGTTCGGCCATGGCCTCGGCCACGTCGGCGGCGAACTCCCGCATCGACTCTACGAGAGACCCCGCCAGGCTTGTCGGCGTGAGCGCCGACACGGCGCGTGCCACCTGGCGCACCACGAGCACACCGGTGGCCGCGCCCAGCGCGACGTAGAAGACCCGGGTGACCATCAGCGCCCACCGCCTCGGCCGTCAGCGCCGACCGCGGTGGCCTCGGGCGAGCGCCGGGCGGACCGCCGCTGCGCCTTCTCCGCCTTCATCTGAGCGGAGACCCGAGCCGTGACGTCCGCCTTCGTCCGCTTGGCGACCGCCTGGCGCACGCCATAGCTGAACGCGGCCACCCGCACGACGGGACCACCCAGCGTCGCGGCGAAGATCGACGTCAGGGACGAGACGTTGGTGGTCACCGTCTGCACGTTCGCCGTGATCGCGTCGATCCGTTCCAGTTCCTTGTTCACGTGCGCGAGCGCGACGTTCACCTCGTCAACGGTCGCACCCGCCTGCCGCACCCGGGCGGTGCCCTCGTCGATGACGACACCGGTCTGCCGCACCCGGGCAGCGGCCTCGTCGAAGATCTTGCCTAGCTTGAACAGGACATAACAGGCGAAGAGCACGAGCACCGCGAACGCCCCCGAGGCGATCAGGCCCGCGACCGCACCACCGGACATGTGCTTCGCCTCCATTGTTTTCGGTAACGCCTTGCCCAGACGACACCCGCCATCTGGATGACGCCTGGCCGTGCCCCGCCGAATCACACCGCTCGCGGGTGACGTCGAGGTGACCGCCCACCCGCCCTCAGGCGCGCCTGTGGCCGGACGGGTCCGACCGGCGTGCCGATGCTGCTCGTCAGTGACCTTACCGACCAGGACGCGCAGACCTCCGGTAACCCCCGGGCCGTCCGTGTCCGTCCCGGACCGGGCAGGGTCCGGGCGGGGGCCACGCCCCGATTCAGCCCGCCGGGTCCGCCGGAGGCTCGGGAGGGCGTCCGCGCAGGACGCCGCGCAGGAACTCGACCCGCTCGGTGGCCCGCCGCTCGAAGCCGTGCCCGGTCGGGCGGTAGTAGTCCGACCCGGCGAGGACGTCCGGTGCGTACTGCTGACGGACCACCCCGTCCGGGTAATCGTGCGGATACCGGTAACCCGCGCCGTGGCCCAGCCGGGAGGCACCGCGGTAGTGGGCGTCACGCAGATGCGACGGAACGGGACCGAGCCGACCCGCCCGCACGTCAGCCGTGGCGGCGTCGATCGCGGTGATGACCGTGTTCGACTTCGGCGCGAGCGTCAGGTGGATCACCGCCTGGGCCAGCGCGAGACGGGCCTCCGGCAGCCCGACCAGCTCCAGGGCCTGGGCGGCCGAGACCGCGACACCCAGGGCACCCGGGTCGGCCATACCGACGTCCTCACTGGCCAGGATGATCATGCGGCGGGCCACGAACCGCGGATCCTCACCCGCTTCGAGCATCCTGGCCAGATAGTGCAGTGCCGCGTCGACGTCGCCGCCACGCATCGACTTGATGAACGCACTCACCACGTCGTAGTGCTGATCGCCCTCCCGGTCGTACCGGACCGCCGACCGGTCGACCGCCCGTTCCAACAGCTCCAACCGGAGCGGGACCGCTTCACCAGCGCTGTCACCACCACCGGTCGTGTCGATGTCCGCGTCGGCGGCGTCGGCACCGCCGGTGTCGGCGTCGCGGGCCGCGGCCAGAGCAGCCTCCGCTCCCGCCTCCAGCGCGGTGAGCGCGCGCCGGCCGTCACCGCCCGACAGCCGCACCAGATGGTCACGGGCTTCCGCGGTGAGCGTGAGGCGGCCGCCGTACCCGCGCGGATCGGCGACGGCACGCTCGACCAGATCCGCGATGTCCGCGTCGGACAACGGTTCCAGCGTGAGCAGCAGCGACCGGGACAGCAGCGGCGCGACGACGCTGAAGAACGGATTCTCCGTTGTCGCGGCGACCAGGGTCACCCAGCCCTTCTCCACCGACGGGAGGAGGGCGTCCTGCTGGGTCCGGGTGAAGCGGTGCACCTCGTCGATGAACAGGACGGTCCGCACACCCGACATGAACAGCGTGTCCCGGGCCTCGTCGATCACGGCCCGGACATCCTTGACGCCCGCGGTGACGGCGGACAGCTCGCGGAACCGGCGGCGGGTGGCCCGGGAGACGATGTGCGCCAACGTGGTCTTGCCCGTCCCAGGCGGCCCCCACAGCACGACCGACGTCGTGCCACCGCCCTCGACCAGACGACGCAGCGGGCTGCCCTCGGCGAGCAGGTGGCGCTGCCCGACGACCTCGTCGAGACTGCGCGGACGCAGCCGGGCGGCGAGCGGGCCCGACGCGGCCAGCGTGTCCGTCACGTCGGCGTCGAAGAGGCTCACTCACGTACCGTACGGCCCGCCAGCCCGCCGTTCGTTCGGCGATCAGGAACCGGATGGGTAGGCGCCGGCGGTGCCGGTCCATTCCGTCGACGGCCGCACACCGGCCGGATCGACTCCTTGCGACCAGTCGGGCCGATCCGACCAGGCCGGCTGCCCCTGTGAACTCGGCTGTACCGGCGCACTCGGCTGCACCGCGACCTGCGGCGGACCGGGTAGCTCAGCCCAGGCAACTGGCTCGGTCAGGAAAGCCGGCTCGGTTCGACCAGCTGCCTCGGTTCGGCCAGCCGGCTCGGTTCGACCAGCCGGCTCGGTTCGGCCATGCTGCCCCGCTCGACTGTGCTGCCCCGCTCGACCAGGCTGCGCGGCCGAGCCGGACCGCGCGGCCGGACCGGACCGCGATGCGCCGGTATCCGCCCAGGACGACGACGCCGCGTCGGGTGCCGCCGGGGCAGCGGGCCGACCACGGCGATGCTGGCTCTCCCGGTCCGCCCGCGCCCGCGTGAAGGGGTCGGCGTACGTCACCCCGCCGAGCGCCGCGAAGATCACGACCGCGAGCACCGAAAAAGCGATCACGCAGACCAGCAGGGCGAGCGTGATCGGGTCCGCACCCGACACCGGTTCAGGAAGGACTGTCGCCGAAACCCGCGTCGCGGCCATGGCCGTGTAGTGCATTCCGCACACCGCCACGGCCATGATCGCCGAAGCGACCACCACGTGCCAGGCGGTCACCACCTGGAAGGCGATCCACAGCGCCGCGAGCGCGGCACCGATCGCGATGGCGATGGACAGTGCCACCAGTGTGGGCCGATAGGTGACCTCGCTGCCGACGTGCATGGCCGCCATACCGGTGTAGTGCATGGCGGCAACGCCGAGACCCGCGATCACTCCCCCGGCCACCAGGCGCAGCACGCTGTCCGGACGCCGGGCGACCACGGAAAGGCCCACCGCGGAGAAAACTATCGCGATCAACAGCGACAGGCCGGTGAGCGGCATGTCGTAGCGTGGGTCACGATCAGCGACCTGGTAACCGATCATCCCGATGAAGTGCATGGACCACACCGCGCCGCCGCCGAGCGACACCGCGGCCAGCGCGGTCCAGGTAAGCCGGGCACGGCCGACCGCATAGGGCACACGCATCGAGCAGACCAGCGCGGCGAACGAGCCGATCGCGGCGAGCAGCACCGAGACCGCCACAAAGAGCAGGTCCTGGCTCGCATGTTGATGGGCGACCTGCGCCGTGATCAATTGTTCCCCCCATAGGGCAAGCGAAAAGACGCCCATTCCTAACACAAGTTCTCAGATAGCGGCAATGAGTCATCTGATTATGCCCAAGTGGTGCACTTGACTACTTTCCGTGACACCGGTGATCAAATTAGGGACTTCAGTCCTACTGGTGACACCCCAGAGGACCCTTGCATGGAGATCATCCGTGGCGCGACCCCGGAATTGTAGTCACTCAAAGTAGTTGCTAACTACTCTTCGCAATCACGGTGCAGTCCGAACTCCGTCTGCCGCCAGGGGCCGTCGAATGTTATTCCCACGCACCCGGGCAGGATATTCATAGCAGCATTGTTCAGCGCCACCCGAGGCGCCACGGGCGACGTTCCGTCGACAACCACCGAATCCGGGCCTGAAATGCGCCGCGACCGGATGCGCCAGGCGGTGGGGGTGCTCCCCCGGTCGCGCGTATTGGCCGCCGCGGAGCGGTCGGGATTTGCGACATGAAGCGACATGTGGGATGCGCCTGGCCCAGAGGTGCCAGCCGCGTCCGCGTTCGCCGATGGGATGGGACACACGTCCAGAAGGACGTCGCACCGAACCGGCCGACCTGCCACGCCTCCCCAAGCCGGCCACCGGGTGCCGGTAGAAGCCAGCATCGCCAGTGGAAACCGCAGAGGTAGGTGCATTCCCTGCTGCGCGTGCATCGTCCGGTGACGCTTCTGGGCCACCATGGCACCGACCGCAGGACCTGCGCAGATGGCAATGAGTCGCCTGCTGCGCCCACACGGGTAGCTCCAATCGGTTGACTGGAGGCCCTTATCTGGAACACGCTGCCGAGGCCGGGGGGCAAAGGCCAGCGCCGGGAACCGGGAACTCTCCGGGGGCGGCGTGGAACACAGCCGGAAAGGAAACTCATCACACTGTGGGTGTCACCTGGCCCCGACCGCGACAGCGCGTCAGCGGCGAGGATGACAGCCCGCCGTCGGAGCAGTCATGGCCGCGTCGGAATGTCCACGCGGGCTAACGAGTACATCCGGAGGAAGAGCAGTGTCTGACGGTCTATCGCCGATCAGCCGGAATGCTGTGCCCGGCGCCCTCCACGGTCCGGTACGAAGCACTCCACGCGGGGGGGCACCAGTATCCGCGACGGGCATCGGTGGGCATGCCACCGGTGGTCGGCCCACCACGAACCGTCGTCCCATGCCCGGGCATCGCCCCGGCGGCCATCACAATGGCGGGCACCTGGACAACGGCCACCACCTCGATGACGGTGCCGTCAGTCTCGCGGTAGGCGGGCCCGGGGAGTTCACCTCCAGGCTGGGCCAGCGCACGCTCGCGTCCAGGCTGGCCCGCACCATCGAGTTGGAGATCATCCGACGCGGCTGGCCGGTCGGGGAGGGCCTCGGCTCGGAGGCCCAGCTCATGGAGCGCTATCAGGTGGGCCGGTCCGTGCTGCGGGAAGCGGTGCGGCTGCTGGAAAGCCGCTGGGTCGCGCGGCCCCGTCCGGGCCCGGGTGGTGGTCTCGTCGTCACCGCCCCCGACCATGACGGTGTCCGTGACGTCGCCCGCGTCTACCTGGACTTCGCCCGGGCGCGGCCTGAGCACCTCTGTGAGACCTGGTCGGCCCTCGAGGCGGTCGCCGTCCGCAGACTCTCCGAGCAGATCGACACCGCGGGCCTCACCCGGCTGCGTGGCGCGCTGGAGCCCACCGCACCCGGCGCCAGGGCCGCCAGCCCACGGGCCCGCTCCCGATCGGTCGGCGCACGTTCCGGTCCGGTCACCGCGGGAACGCCCGGCGAGGCGTCCGTACTGCTGCACCTGGAAATCGCCCGGCTCGCCGGCAATCCGGCAGCGGAGTTGTTCATCCGGGTGCTTGCTGACCTCGCACACCCGCATGACGAGACCGAGCGGCTCGGGCAGTGGTGGCAGCACCCGCTTCACGCCGAGATCGTCGACGCGATCACCCGCGGGGAGGGCGCTCTCGCCGAGCACCTCGCCCGATCGTGCATCCGGCGACATGTCGAAGAGGCAACAGCCCACAGGCACTGACATCGATGTCAGGTTCCGATGGCCACGCCATCGGCCCGCTCCCGGACAGGCGTTTTTGCGCACGCCGAATGCAGTTGTCTTCCGATGGCACCGAAGCGTGCCACCCGTCGTGGCCGGCAATGCGGACCACGACGGGCGGCACAGCCGGCCATGGTGCGCGAACGAAGCCCCCGAGCCACGACGAGTAGTTCGCGGCACGGAGGCTGGTTCGGTGTCACATGTGTCGTGACGCGGCACCGATGTCGCAATCACCGGCGACATCGGTGGCCGGGCGGCGTGCTGGCCGCGGCGAAGCGGCCGTCGCGGCGAACAGCCGGTCGTCGGACGACTGTTTCTTCCGACCAGCGGTGCCACCCGGCAGCGGTACCGACCGCCGGGTATCCACGGTGCATTCACGAGCAGTGCGCCTTTTCCATCTCACGGGACCCGTGGGTCAGTGTTGCCATCGCAAGGCGGGGCGGGGCGGCGCGGCTACGAGTCCGAGGAGCTGAGAATTCTGCTTGTCCCAGCCACCAGAATCCTCAGGCCTTGCCCGACAGCAAACCGCGGGTCGGGACGGCGCGGGACCATGAGTCCGAAGAGCCGAGAATTCTGGTTGTCCCAGCCACCGGAATCCCCAGATCTTGCCCGACAGCAAACCACGGGTCAGGGCGGGGCGGGACGACGAAAGGCCTCAGCTCTTCGAGTTCCGACCGTGGTGTGATCAGTGCGTATGCACCAGGCGGTCAGCCGACGGCCCGGTGCACGCGCACCAGATCAGCGAGGTCCGGCGAGACGACGGCGAGCAGCTCACGGACGCGGCCAGCGGCCGGGGCCGCCAGGCCGTCGTAGACCTCGGCGAAGACAGTCCGAGCCTCGCGCCGCGGCCAGCCACCGGGAAGGAGCTCGATCGGCAGGTCCGGGTCGAGGGTGGGGAAACGAGCCCAGGCCTCCATCACCGCGGTACGCGCGGCCAACGCCTCGGCACCGTGGACGCCCCCGCTGCGGACTCGTTCCAGCAGCGGCTCGTAGGCGCTGATGAAATCCTCGTAGGCGCGGGCCAGCTCGCTGAGGTCCCAGGCGGCCATGGGCGGGCGCGGGTCCGTGCGGCGGGCCTCCGACGTCGTGATCAGAACGGTCGAGGCTGTGACGCCCAGCTCCGCGAACACCCGGCGCGCCGCCTCGCCGACAAGACGCGGTGTCACCCACATTCCGTCGTAGAGCGGAGCGAAGCCGAGCCAGCGCAGCCTCGCTCGCACCGCGTGCCGGACGTCCCGCTGCCCCTCGGGGATCGAGAAGGACGCCACCGTCCAACGCCCATCCCACGGATCATGGCGAAGGCCGAACGTGAGGATCCGGTTCATCGACACGCGGATGGCCGCGCAGGCGTCCGGAGCCAGACCGTAGTAGGTGTTCCGCCCGATCCTGGAGGATTCGAGGAGACCACGCCGGGACAGCCGACTCAGCGCGGCTCTCGCCCCGACCGTGCTGACCTCGAAATCCGCGAGCAGGCTGACGAGCACGACAGACGGGATGTGCTCGAGACGGTCGACCCAGTAGTCCCCGAGCAGGGTTGTCAGCAGATGCTGTGGCTGCGCTCCGGCCTGCACACGGGGCAGATCGACGAGCTCGGCCGGTGGTACGTGCACCAGACTCTCGCTCGCCAGCTGAAGATGGGGCCCTCGGACAGCGGAGAGCCGGCCACGACCCGGATCGCGGTCGCGACCAGCAAGCCGCGTAGGCGCTGTCACGTCATCAAATTTTACGAGCCCTCCGGGGCGTTCCGTGCCCTTGGTCCGGATCTCCTGTGGTCTCGGTGCCATCTGTCACCGAGAGCGCAGCAGATCGGTGCGTTCCGCGACCGTGTACGGGCTTGAAGCCGCCTGGTCACCGCCGCCGGTCGTGGCCTGGTTTGCGGCCCGGTCGTGGCCCGGGTCGTGGTTGGGACGGACCACGACCCGGGCCGGGAACCCGCCGGAGGGTGGGGGGATACCTCCGCCGGGTGGGCCGGGGATGCCGCTCGGACCGACTCCCCGAGGACATCACCGCCGCCCTAAGCGAGCCTTAAGAGCAAGTCAAAAGAGCCTTGGACCGGCCGGAGTGTCACGCACTGCTGACCTTGCCGATGAGCAGCGTGACCGACGCGACCCTCCACGTGGGCGACATCGACCTTTAATGGAGTCGATGTCTACCGACCGCTACATCGAGCGCGTTACGTCCCGGGAGGCGACGGTGAAGCGGCCCGCCACGATCCGGGAGGTCGCGGCGCTGGCCGGCGTCAGCGTCAGCACGGTCAGCAACGCCCTGGCGGGCCGCCGGTCGGTGAGCGGCGAATCCAGCGCACGGATCCGGGCGGCCGCGCATCGGCTCGGCTATCGGCCGGGCACAGCAGCCACCGGCGCGGCCCGGACCCAGACCCGACAGGCGATCGGCCTCATCGTCCCGGACGCCCGGAACCCCTTCTTCGCACAGGTCGCGCACGGGGTCGAGACGGTCGCGCAGTCGTTCGGCTGGGCCGTGTTCCTCGCCAGCACCGATCTCGACTCCGCGCGGGAGGCCGACTACCTCGACCGCCTGGCGGGTGCCGCCGACGGTGTCCTGGTCTGTTCGACGTCCGGCCAGGCCGATCAGGTCCAGCACCTGGTGGACAGCGGTGTCGCGGTGGTGGTGTGCGACGAGCGCCTGGCCGTGCGGGGCGCTGGCGGGGTCTTCTCCGACGACGAGGAGGCCGGCCGGACAGCGGCCAGGCACATCCTCGACCGCGGAGCGCGGCGCATCGCGATGATCCGCGGCCCGGAACACCTCGAGACCGCCCGCGCACGCCGGTCCGGCTTCCGGGCCGAACTGGAGGTCGCGGGGCGTTCCCTGCCCCCCTGGAGGTCCCTCGCGAGTGACTACACGATCGACGGAGGGCGCTGGGCCGCCGACCAGATCCTCGCCTCGGATCCGCGGGTCGACGCGATCTTCTGCGCCAACGACCTCCAGGCCGTCGGCGCCGCGCAGGCGATGCGCCACGCGGGCCGCGGGGTACCCGAGGACGTGCTGGTGATCGGCATCGACGGGATCGCCTGGGCCGAGCTCACCGAGCCGTCCATCACCTCGGTGAGCCGCCACCCGCACCAACTGGGAGCCGAGGCCGCGCGGTTGCTGATCGAGATGGTCGGCGAGGACGCCCACGCCCGCGAGCTCATGCTGCCCGTCTCACTCGTCCAACGGGACAGCACGCGCCGAGTCGGCGGGAACGACCGAACGGCCTAGTCGGCCTACTCGGCCAGTGCGGGCTGTGCGGGCGCGGCGCCAGCGGGCCGGCGCCGGGGCCGGAGGAGGCGGTGGGAGCAGTCCACCAGATGGCGATGAAACTGTTCGTCGTCCAGCGCGGTGACTCGTGGGTCGAGCCCCGCGCCGCGTAAGCCGGCCAGCAGCATCCCCGCCGCCATCAACGCGCCGACATCCGGACGCGGGCCGGTCAGTAATGTCATGAGGCGCTCCGCCAGTGCGGGATATTCGGAGCGGTCACGCAGAATTGCCGCGCAGGTCGGATCACCCTGCATCAGGCCGTACAACGGCCGGTTTTCGATGACCAGATCGGCGAGGCCACCGATCACCGCCTCGACCTGTGCGGATCGTGACCGCTTGCTCTCCGCGACGGCGGCCACCTCCGCCAGCTGATCGAGCGCCGGCCGGACCACCGCGAGCACGATCTCGTCCTTGCTTCTGAAATGGTGGTAGACGGCGGCTTTGGTAACGCCCATCGCGTCCGCGATCATCTGGAGCGAGGTTCCGCTGACGCCTCTGTCGGCAAACAGATCCAACGCCGTGGCGCGCAGCTTCTCCCGACCGGCGCTCACTCCGTCCCTGTGATCGACCAGCTCGACCGCCATGATCTTCCTCTCCCCACCGATCCGGAAATGTGCCCGGCCCGGCCCACTCCCGCCGGCACCGAGACCGATCCCGCAGTTCACGGACCTGTCCAGGCGAGATCGGCGGGGCCCATTGTGGCGTACCACCTGCCTTTCCGGGGCCACACCCGCAGATAGAGCCCATTGCCGGACCAGGCACCGCGCGGGACGGCCGGCCGTGATCCGGGCCGATCGATCGACAATGCGCGGCGCCCACCACCCAGCCCGATCGACCTGACCGACCGGTCGGCTGGTTCAACGCGCTTCAGGTCGGTTCCGGCCCGTTCTGGCGAGCGCCTGAACCGATTACGGGGACACCCGAAGCCACCATCAGGCACCGCCAGAGGGTCATCAGCGGGTGCCTATCCGAGGGTCCGGCCGGCCGACCGCGTGAAATCCGCGACGAACGCGGGCGATCCGCCGCGAGGAGATGAATTGTGGGCACCGTTCTCTACCGCCTCGGCCGGTCCTGCCACCGGCATGGCCGGACCGTTCTGGGGCTGTGGCTCGCTCTGCTCGCGCTGGCCGGCGCTGGCACCGCGGTGTCCGGCGGCTCGCTCGACCAGTCATTTCCACTGCGTACGGAGCAGGCGACACAGGCCGCGCTGACCGGGGCGGCGGCGCTGCCCGGAACAGACTCCCGGCGCGGGGCGGACCTGCTGCTGCAACGCCGGGCCCCGACCCGGGCCGAGGCCGCGACCGCCCGGATCGTCTTCAGCCTGGACGAGCGAGCCGAGGCGGACGCAGCCGCTGGAGCAGGCGCAGCCACGAAGGCTGGCTCGGCCGCGAAGGCCGGCGCAGCCGCCGCGCTGACCGACTCCCCCTACCGAGCGGTGATCAGCAGGGTCGTCGCCGCGCTGGGCCGGGCTCCGCTGGTGGCACACGTCGGCGACCCGTTCGCCGCCACCAGCGCCGAGGCCGCGCAGGCCGGCCTCTCGGGTGATGGCCGGACCGCCTATGCCCTCGTCACCTACCGGGTCACCAGCCCCGAGTTGACGGCGCAGGCACGCGACGCGCTGCTGACCGCGGCCGAGCCCGCGCGGGCGGCCGGCATCACGGTCGATGTCGCGGGCACCGCTGTGGCAGGGCACCATCCGCTGCTGGACACCCGGCCCTCCGGGCTGATCGGAGCGGCGGTCGTGCTCCTGCTCCTCACCGGCGTTCTCCTCGCGTTCGCCCGGACCGGCGCGGCGCTGGCCACCGGGCTCCCGCTGGCCGCGGGCCTGCTCGGCCTCGTCGTCAGCCTGGGCGGGATCGGGCTGGCAGTCGGCCTGGCCGGTCTCGGCCCGACGGCCGCCATGCCGGCGTTGGCAGTCGGTCTGGCCACCTCGGTCGGCTGCTCGTCGTACGTCCTGGCCAGGCTGCGACAGGAACTCGCCGCCGGGCATTCGGGCGCCGAGGCGGCGGGACGGACCCTGCGGAGCGCCGGGTCGGACGTGATCCTCGTGGGCCTGTTCGCGATGCTCACCTCGAGCACGCTCGTCCTGCCCCGGGTACCGGTCCTGACAGCCCTGGCGCTGTCGACGGCCGGCGCGGTGGCCCTGTCCGTCTGCATCGCGCTCACCCTCCCGACCGCCCTGCACGGAGCCGGCAGGGCAGTCGGGAGGGCCGGCCACGCCGGGAACGCCCAGGTGGCCCACGACACCCACCGCGATCACGGCGTGAGCGGGGAGCACGGCGGGGGTAGCGCTCGGGCGGTGGTCCGCCGGCCGCTGCCAGCGCTGCTGGGAAGCCTGGTCGTACTCGCCGTCCTCGCGCTCGCGGTGCCCGGGCTGCGGCTGGGCCCGACCGATGACGGTTCCGCCGGGCCGACGAGCACGCAGCGTCGCGCCCACGACCGGATCAGCACGGCCTTCGGGCCTGGGTTCAACGGCCCGCTGCTCATGGTGATCGAGGCGACGGGCGGGGCCGACCCCGTCGCGGCGGCCGGCCGGATCCGCCCGACCATCGCCGCGCTGACAGCGGTCGCCCTGGTCGACGAGCCGCAGGAGCTGCCCGGAACCGACCTCGCGACGATGACCGTGATCCCGTTGACCGGCCCGGACGACCCGGCCACCGCGGACCTGCTGCGCGCCGTTCGCGAACACGCGGCGACCCTCGCCGTCACGACCGGGGCGACGATCACCGTCACCGGCCCGACCGCGATCGACCTCGACGTCTCCCGGCGGCTCACCGCCGCGGTGCCGCTGTGCCTCGCCCTGCTCGGTGGGCTGACAGTCGCCCTGCTGATGCTGGCGCTGCGCGGTGTCGCGGTGGCGCTGCTGGTGGCGGCGGGTTCGCTGGCGACCGCGGCCGCGTCCTACGGTGCCGTGACCGCGGTACTCCGGTGGGGCCCGCTCGCCGATGCACTCGGGCTCAGGCCGGCCGGATCCGTCACCGCGGTCCTGCCGCTCCTCGTGGCCGGGCTGCTGAGCGGCCTCGCGACCGGCCACCTGCTGCTCGGGCTGTACCGCCTCCGGGCCGAGCACCCACGGTCGGGACACCCACAACCAGGGCCCCCACGGTCGGGACGTCCCCACGGCGCCGTCGCCGCCCGGTACCGGGAGGAGAGCCGGGCCGCCCTGGCCGTCGCCGCGGTCGCCGTCGTCGTCTTCGCCGGGCTTGCCCGGTCGACCGATCCGATCATCCGGACGACCGGCCTCGTCCTGGCCTTCGGGCTCCTGGTGAACGCGCTGGTGGTGCGCCTGGTGACCGTTCCGGCCGCGCTTGCCCTGCTCGAGCGCGGCGCCTGGTGGCATCCGCGCCTGCCCGGCCTGCCCGGCCTGCCGGGTTCTCCGGATTCCTCGGATTCTCCGCGAGCGGTTCCGGCGGCGCCGGCGGCGCCAGCCGGGGAGACCGAAGGGCACCACGCCTGCGATGAAGGTTCGGACATTCCGGAGGCGGACATCCCGGAGGCAGCCGGCCACCCGGGCGGCATCGACCACACCGGCCAGGCCGCCCAGGAGCTCGTCCGCTCCTGAGCGCCCGGCCAGATCTCCCGGTCAGATCTCCCGGTCAGATCTCCCGGTCGACGGAGAACCGCCGCAGGCGCAGGCTGTTGCCGACGACGAACAGCGAGCTCGCCGCCATCGCCGCGCCAGCCAGCATCGGGTTCAGCAGGCCCGCCGCCGCCAGCGGAAGTGCCGCGACGTTGTAGGCGAAGGCCCAGAACAGGTTGCCCTGGATGGTGGCGAGCGTCCGCCGCGCGAGCCGGATCGCGTCGGCGGCGGCCAGCAGGTCCCCGCTGACCAGCGTCAGGTCGCTCGCCTCGATGGCGACATCGGTGCCGGTGCCCATCGCGAGCCCCAGATCCGCCTGCGCGAGCGCGGCGGCGTCGTTGACGCCGTCCCCCACCATGGCGACGACCCGGTTGCTCTCCTGCAGGCGCCGCACGACCTCGATCTTGTCCTCGGGCAGGACCTCGGCGATCACGTCATCGGGCGCGATCCCGACCTGGGCCGCGACGGTCGCCGCCACCGCGGCGTTGTCGCCCGTCAGCAGGATCGGACGCAGCCCCAGGCCACGCAGCTCACGGACGGCAGCGGCGGACGTCGGTCGAACCGCGTCGGCGACCGTGAGCACGCCGCGGGCCCGCCCGTCCCAGGACACCGCGACAGCGGTACGCCCGTCGGCCTCGGCATCCCGGGCGACCTGGAGCAGCTCGGCCGGCAACGGCTGTGAGCACCCGTTGAGCAGCCTGGGCCGGCCGACCAGCACGGCATGCCCGTCCACCATGCCCCGGACCCCGAGGCCCGCCCGGTTGGCGAACTGGTCGACGGCGGGCAGCTCCTCGTCACGCCGGGCGGCCGCACCCGCCGCGGCCCTGGCGATCGCACGTGCCACCGGATGCTCGGAGGCCCGTTCCAGCGCACCGGCGAGCCGGAGCACCTCGTCGCGGTCCTCCCCCGGGACGGTCACGACGTCCTGCAGGGTCATCTCGCCGGTGGTGACCGTGCCCGTCTTGTCCAGGACGATCGTGTCGGCCCGCAGGGTCGACTCCAGCACCTCCGGCCCGCGGATGAGGATGCCGAGCTGCGCGCCGCGTCCCGTTCCGACCATGAGGGCTGTCGGCGTCGCGAGCCCCAGCGCGCAGGGGCAGGCGATGACGAGCACCGCCACGGCGGCGGTGAAGGCGTAGGTGAGCCCGCTGTCCCGGCCGGCCCAGTAGCCGAAGGTCGCGACGGCCAGGGCGACCACGACGGGGACGAACACACCCGCGACCCGGTCGGCGAGGCGCTGGACCGGTGCCTTGCCGTTCTGCGCCTGCTCCACGAGCCGACCGATCCGCGCGAGCTGGGTGTCGGCTCCGACCCTGGTGGCCCGCACGACGAGCCGACCGCCGGCGTTCACCGTGGCGCCGGTCACGGCGTCCCCGGGGCCGACCTCCACCGGCACCGACTCCCCGGTGAGCATCGAGGCGTCCACCGCGGACGTGCCTTCGACCACATTCCCGTCGGTCGCGATCTTCTCTCCGGGACGGACAACGAACAGATCACCCACCCGGAGCTGGTCGATACCCACCCGTGACTCCCGGCCGTCGCGGAGAACGGCGACGTCACGGGCCCCGAGCGTCAGCAGGGCGCGCAGGGCCGAACCGGCGGCACGCTTCGCCCTGGCCTCCAGGTACCGGCCGGTGAGGATGAAGGCGGTGACGCCGGACGCCACCTCCAGGTAGATGTTGCCCCCACCGCCCCCGTGGGTCACGGTGACACTGAATCCGTGGGTCATTCCGGGCTCGCCCGCGTCTCCGACGAACAGCGCGTACAACGACCATCCGAACGCGGCCAGCGTGCCCATCGACACGAGCGTGTCCATCGTCGTCGTGCCGTGGCGCAGGTTGGTCCAGGCGGCCCGGTGGAAGGGCCAGGCGCCCCACACCACCACGGGTGCGGCCAGCGTCAGCGACAGCCACTGCCAGTAGTCGAACTGCAGAGCCGGGATCATGGCGAGCGCCACCACCGGCACGGTCAGCGCGGCGACGACGATCAGCCGCTCGCGCAGCGCACGCACCCGGGCCTCGGCGGCACTGTCCCGCAGCTGGACGGCGCTCGGAGCCGGCGGGGCACCGTTGCCGCCGACGGCAGGAGCACCACCGGCGTCCGCCGCTCCGCCCGCATCCGCCGTGCCACCCGCGTCCGGCGCGGCGCCGGTGTCCGCCGCGCCTTCGGCCGGGCCCGATTCGGCGGCTCCGAGCTCAGGCGGGACCGATCCGGGCGTGGATCCGACGTCAGCCTGCGCTGGCACCGGGGGTGGGGGCTGGACGGGCGCCGGCGGCAACGCGGCCGCGTACCCGGCCGCCTCGACCTGGGCGACCAGGCGCTCGGCGGGCAACGCGGCCGGGAAGCTGACCTTCGCGATCTCCGTCGCGTAGTTGACCGTCGCCGTGACGCCCTCGATCTTGTTCAGCCTCCGCTCGACACGGGCCGCGCAGGACGCACAGGTCATCCCGCCGATGACCAGGTCGACCTCACGTCGTTCGGTGGCCAGCGGGCTCATCGGATCTCCCAAAGGGACATGGAGTGGGGGGCAGGGTCAGGGTCAGTGCACGTGCGCTGGGGTGGCGGTTCCGGCGGGCCGGGTCGGGCTGGTGGTCCGGCCCGCCACGACGTCCATCGTGATCTCGGCGGTACGTACCTGCCCGCCGTGCTTGAAGTCGAGGTAGAGCCGGTAGGAGCCGGCCGACGGAAACCGCGTCGCGAAGGACAGCTCCGGGCTTTCGTCCGCCGCGACCGACGCACCGTCGGTGTGGACATGGCCGTCGCCGTGGTTGTCGCCGCCCCCGTCGCCCGGATGGACGTGCAGGTAGGCGAGATCGCCCTGGCGGATCACCACCAGATGACCGAGCGCGCCGAGGTACTGCTCGAGATCGGTGACCGGCCGCCCGTTGTGCGCGACCGTGAAGGTGAGGGTGCTCGATTCACCCGGCTCCGCCCGCCCCTGCATCGTCACGCTGTAACCGCCCGTCAACGTCACATTACGTGTCGGCTCGGGGAGTACGGCGGGACGAAGGTCGCCGGCCACGGTGAGGTCGGTACCCAGCGTGATCCCGTTCGTCGCTTCGGTGTGGCTCCCGGTTCCCGTCGACGCCGGGACGAAGTCCACGAACACCCGGTAGACGCCCGCCACGGCCAGCCGGAGCGGGACGCTCCACGTTCCGGCGGAGTCACGGGTCGGGTGCAGGTGCTGGTAGCCGGTGAGATCCCGCCGCACGACGATCAGGTGGAGGTCGGCGTCGTGGGCGCGGGTGAAGGCCGTCACGGGTCGGCCGTCGGCGCCGAGGATGCGGAAGGTGTAGGCGCTCGATCGCCCGGCGGGCCAGGTGAGCTCAGCGGGATCGAGCGTGTAGCCGCCGGCGGAGATGGCCAGGCCACCCACGGCGGCCGCACCGTCGCCGGTGCCGCCTGTACCTGCCGCGGCGCCCCCCGCCCCGGCGGAGATCCCCTGCCCGGCACCGCCGGCTGGCCCCGCCGAGTCCTGCGACGGTCCGATCGTCGTCCCGACCACATAGGAGACACCGAAGAGCACAGCCAACGCGAGGCCGAACCCGCCAATCCGGGTCATAGCGTTCATCGTGCGTCCCTTCGCGCGGGCTAGCGAACTACTCGTCCGTACGGTACATACCCCCAGGGGGTATAGGTCAACGATACGGGCGGATCGGTGGCGGCACTCTCACACCTTCGGACGGCGCCTCGCGCGCTCTGGCCGCCATGCCCGCCGGGCGGGCCGGGCGGGCCGGGCTGCGCCGGAAGTGGCCTCGCGGCAGGATCCGGACGGCAGGGAAAGGACAACGCACTGTCCCGCTCGGTACTAACACAGGACGCCCGGGGCCCCGGCGAACGACAATAGGAACCTCCGACGTTCCGGGCACGGAGGCCCGGGGTGAAAGGAGGGCATTCCTTTGCCTGAGGATTCTCGACCCTTTCCGCCGGGCACCCTGCCCGCCCGGCTGAACCCGGCGCTGCGCCAGCAGCTTCTCGCCCTCGGGGGGATACGCCACTACCCACACGGTGAGATGCTGATGCGGGAGGCCGAGCCATACGGCGAGGTCATCCTGATTCTGGACGGCTTCGTGAAGATCACCGCCAACGGCGAGGAGAACAGGCTCGCCTTCCTGGTCATCAGGTCACGGGGTGACATCCTGGGCGAGATCAGCGCGATGGAGCAGGACACTCACACCGGAACCGCCACGGCAGCCGGCCCTGTGGTGGGCCGGGCGATGAGCGCCGCGGCCTTTCGATCGTTCCTCGAACAGAATCCGCCCGCTGCTTTCGCGGTCGCCGAGCTGGTCGCGAACAAGCTGCGCAACTCGATCCGGCGCAGGGTGGAGCATGTCGACGGCTCCGTTCGTGGCCGACTCGCCCGGGTCCTCATCGAGCTGGCCACGCTTTGGGGCCGGCCAGCCGCCCGCGGGGTGCAGCTCGCCGTCGGCCTGAGCCAGCCCGAGCTCGCGGCACTGGTCGCCGCCGACGAGCGATCGGTCAACCGCGCTCTCGCCGAGCTACGGAACATGCAGGTCGTGGACGTCGGCTACCGACGGGTCATCGTCCTGGACCTCGAGGGCCTCGAACGAGTGGCTTTCGGAAACAACAATCGACCAGGCGGGTCCGGCAGCTGAAGACGTAGAAAACATCTGGCAAAGAGAACCGCGGAAAACCCGCGGCCTGGAGCGCCCAGGGCTCTTACATGATCGCGTTTTGCCCGGAGGTCGTCGGATTGGCCTGGATGGCCGGCCGGCCGGCCGGTCCGCGTGGCGGGGATGTCGCGCGGGCCCTGGAGATTGAGCGCGGGCGGTGGCGGCCACGTGGGCGACGGCCCGCGGAGCGGCGGTGGTGGCCCGCGGAGCGGCGGTGGGGGCCCGCAGCGCGGAGCTTGCCGCACGGCGGCATGGTGACCCGCGGGTCCCTGTGGTCCGGGGCAGACTGCTTCCGCGCTGGGGCCGGAGGCCGGGTCCGACGTTCGTCCGACCGGCCGACCACGATTTATTCCATCGCCGCGCGTGGCCGAAGCGGCCGGTCCCACTCTTGCGGAAACGACACCGAGCAAGATCAGGTTCATGCGGGTGAGGCTCCCACGGCTCGCACTCCACGAACACGGCCGGGCCTGAGCACGGCGGCCCGGGTGGGCGAGTCCGAAGAGTGAAGGATTTTGGTCGTTCCGACGACCAAAATCCTTCACTCTTGTGGACTACCAAGCGGCCTCGCATCCCTTTTGCGCCACTTGTGGCGATTCCTGGTGCTGCGCGGCGGTGCGGGATGCCCGGTGGGTGGCCGGGTGACGGGTCCGGGTAGGCAGCCGGCCGGCGCTGACGCCACCGGTCGACTGCCTACCCGTTCAGCCGCCCCTGGGACAGGCGGCTCCAGCGCTCGGACCAGGTGGCCACGGTCACTGGTCGGCAACGGTCACTGGTCGGCAACGGTCACTGATCGGCAACGGCCACCAGCCGGCCCGACCCCGGCGAGCCCGACCCCGGCGACCCTGGCGAGCCCGCCGTTCGAAAGGCCTCGGCTCAGGCCACGGGCGCCACAGCGGCACCGGCAGCGGCCCCCGGAACGGGGCCGGCGCCGAGCTCGCTCGCGAACCATTCGATGGTCCGCAGCAGACCGTCACGCACGTCGATCACCGGCTCCCAGTCGAGCTGGCGTCGCGCGAGGGTGATGTCCGGCCGACGCACCATGGGGTCGTCTCCGGGCCGGGGAATGAACTTGATGGGCACGTCGGCGCCGATGAGCTCGACCACGAGCCGAGCGGTGTCGATGATGGACATCTCGTGCGGGTTACCGAGGTTCACGGGGCCGGGCAGGCCGCTGCGCAGCATCCGCACGATGCCTTCGACGAGGTCGTCGACGTAACAGACCGAACGAGTCTGCAGACCGTCCCCGGCCACCGTGACGGGCTCGCCGCGCAGGGCCTGCGAGACGAACGCGGGAATGGCCCGGCCGTCATCGGTCCGCATCCGCGGGCCGTAGGTGTTGAAAATCCGGATGATCGCCGTGTCGATCCCGTGCCGGTTGCGGTACGCGGTGGTCAGGGCCTCGGCGAAACGCTTCGCCTCGTCGTACATGCTGCGCGGCCCGATCGGGTTGACGTGCCCCCAGTAGGACTCCTCCTGCGGGTGCACCAACGGGTCGCCGTAGACCTCCGAGGTGGAGGCGAGCAGGAAACGCGCACCCTTGCTGCGAGCGAGGTCCAGGGCGTGGAGGGTGCCGTGCGAACCCGCTTTCAGCGTCTCGATGGGATATCTCGCGTAGTCGAGCGGCGACGCCGGCGACGCGAACTCCAGGATTGCGTCGACCGTACCCGGCACGGTCATCTGCTCGGAGACATCCTGCTCAAGCAGCTCGAAGCCGGGCCGGCCGAGCAGGTGCTCGATGTTGTTCTTCCTGCCGGTCAGGTAGTTGTCGACGCAGACGACTTCCTCACCGTCGTCAAGCAGCCGATCACACAGATGACTTCCGAGAAAGCCCGCGCCTCCCGCGACGACGACACGCATAGCCGAAAACCCCCAGTACTGTCTACTCAAACAAATTCCGACGGACTGCCTGGCGCCTACTGCCAGTCACCAGTCAGCCACAGCGGCGGGGCGTCCGGTGGGCCCGAACCACGAGACGATCTAGCCGCGGCCCCGGGCTGGACCGTGAACCTGGTGACGAGCGATTGCCTTGAGGTATACCTCCTCGCGGCGGGCCGCGATGACGTCGGGGTTGAGTTCGGCGGTGCCCGCCCGGCCGCGCAGACCGACCGTGGCCGCGTGACCTGCGTCTGTCAGGAACGGCTCCAACGCATCGGCCATCGCGTCCGGATTCTCCGGCGGCACAACGGCGCCGCCGTTCCAGCGCGCCACCCAGGCCGAGACGCCGGTCGTCGCGGTGGCGACCACCGGGCGCGCGGAGGCCATTCCCTCCAGCCCCGCGATGGAGAAGCTCTCGAACCGGCTCGGCACCACGACCACACGCGCCTCCCCGTAGAGGCCAGGGAGATCGGTGCGCGCCACGTGGCCGTCGAAGCGGACCGGAACGCCCAGCTCGGTCGCCCTGCGCTCCAGCCAGGTCCCGGTCTCGACACCGTCGACCCGGCCGGACGACTTCCCGACGAAGATGACCTTGGCGTCGATTCCCCGCTTCTGCAGGCGGGACGTCGCGTCGAGCAGCACGTCTAGGCCCTTGCGCCATTCCAGACGGCCCACGACCACGAGGTTGGGCCCGGTGTGCTCCGCCGTCGGAACCTCGGCGAACGACGCGTTCTCGAACGGGTACGGGATCACGTCGACGTCGGTGTCCGGCCGCAGCCAGTCGAGGTCGCGCAGCGTGTCGACGAGAAGCTGCGACGGCGAGGTCCGCGCGTCGGCGCGCAGCGCCGAGAACCGGTCGACCTTGTCCGCGATCTCACCCTTGCGGGTCAGCTCCGGATCACGCATCCGGACGTCCATCATCGTGGGCGTGTGGAGGTGGATCACCAGCGGAGTACGCCGGCCCAGCGCGGTGAACAGGCCGCGCGTCTCGCCGTCCTGGGTCTCGATGACGTCGGGCCTTATCCCGCTCTGGCGCAGCCAGAACCCGTATGACACCGCCAGTGAGGCGCGCAGCGACAACGAATCCCGCGGGTGGTCCCGACCGGTGATCAGTTTTGCGGCGGGCCCGAGGTAGCGCGTTACCGGCGCCCGCAGCAACGGACGGCGGTGAACGTGCACGCCTTCGAAGACATCGTCACGAACAGCGCGTCCCTGCGTGCACAGCACATGAACCTCGTGCCCCCGCCGCGCCAACGCGTGCGCGATGTCGTGCGTGTACACGCCAGCACCATCCCAGATGACTGGTGGGTACTGCTCGCACAAAAAAGCAATCCGCATGCACAACTCCAGGCGACCGTCAGGCCATGTATCTCCGGGAGGCACATGGTAGTACCGATGCCTGGGCTACCGATCGGCACCCACCACCAATCCCACGTCAATACCCTGACGTTAGGGACGGGTACATCTACTCGCTTGTAGAAGGTCCGGAGGACTTCCCTGGAAATTCTCCGCTCCGTATTCGAAACAAGCCTGGACGCACCCATTGCAGCGCCGGGGGAACACGCCGCCGCAAGGAAGAACGGCGCAGCGCGGCGCCGTGTTCGGCGGCCCCACCGGACCGCCGGGAACGCCGCATCCGACCGGGGGCGGAACGATTCCCCCCCAGCCGCCGAAGGGCCATCACAGGGACCACCGGAAAACACTATCCGCTACCTGGCGCACACCCTTGGCTCCCACCGGCCCGCGCCGCGGCGGCCGGGGCACCTGGGCGCCACCGCGCATCGTGATCCGCGCCACGTCGGCGGCCGAGGAACACCGCGCCGACCGCGCCGGGATCGCGGCCGCTTCGCGCACCTCGCCCGCGGGCAGAATGGGGTGTGCCCCCCGAGAGCCCGGACCCGGAACAGGAACAGGATGTGAACCTGGTCCTCGCCGCCGTGGGGCCACGCCTGCGCGCGCTGCGCAGGCAGCGAGGCCGGACACTCCCCGAGGTGTCCCGCAGCACCGGCATCTCGGTCAGCACGCTGTCGCGTCTGGAGTCCGGCCAGCGCCGGCTTACCTTGGAACTGCTGCTCCCGCTTGCCCGGGCCTACCAGACCCCGCTGGACGAACTGATCGGGTTTCGTCCCGGCGCCGACCCCCGGGTGCTGCCCCGGCCGGTCGAGCGGGCCGGGCTCTCCTTCGTCCCGCTGACCAGGCGACCCGGTGGGCTGCAGGCATTCAAGATGATCATTCCGGCGGGGTGGCCCGTCTGCGCGGAGGAGCCGCAGAGCCACGAAGGATACGAGTGGGTCTATGTGCTCGCCGGGCGGCTGCGGCTGACTCTGGGCAGCCAGACCGTGGTGCTGACGGCCGGTGAGGTGGCGGAGTTCGACACCCACCTCCCGCACGCTTTCAGCAATCCGGGGCCCGGCCCGGTGGAGGCGATCAGCATCTTCGGGCCCCAGGGCGAGCGCCTGCACGTCCGGGCCCGGCCGGCGAGAGCTTCCGCTGCCCGCGGCGAGCCGGCCCACAGCGCGCCAGCCCACGGCACGCCAGCCCACGGCACACCAGCCCCGGACAGGTCGGCCAGGCCAGACAGGCCAGCACAGGGCGAGTCAGCCGGCGCCGACCGCTCCATATAGCCGCGAGTAGGCGCCGCCGTCGGCGAGCAGCCCACCGTGGGTGCCTTCCTCGACGACCCGGCCGTGGTCCATGACGTAGATGCGGTCGGCGTCGCGGACCGTGGACAGACGGTGCGCGATCACCAGGCAGGTCCGGCCGATGGCAAGCCGGTCGAGCGCGGCCCGCACGGCCGCCTCGGAGACCGTGTCCAGCGCGGAGGTGGCCTCGTCGAGCACCAGCACCCGCGGTGCCTGAAGCAGCACCCGGGCGATGGCGAGCCGTTGCCGCTCCCCTCCGGAAAGCCGGTAGCCGCGGGCACCGACCCGGGTCGCGAGGCCCTCGGGAAGGCGGTCGAGCAGTGCCGAGAGATGCGCCGCGTCCAGTGCCTCGCGCAGCTCGTCATCGGTGGCGTCGAGCCTGCCGTAGCGCAGGTTGGCGGCGATGGTGTCATGGAACAGGTGCGGGTCCTGCGGGACGACGCCGACCAGCGCGTGCAGCTCGGCGGCGGGTATGTCGGCCAGATCCCGACCGCCGAGCCGGACGGTTCCGCGCTGGGGCCGGTGAATGCCGCTCGCGAGATAGGTGATGGTCGTCTTGCCGGCACCGCTCGCGCCGACGACGGCCGTGGTCGTGCCCGCCGCCGCCCGCAACGTGACACCCCGAAGGTTCCACGCCTCGTCCTCGGACGCCTGACCGGGCACAGCGCGGCCGGGAGCGGCGCCGTCGGGGTCCGGCGTCGCCAGGTCGTAGGAGAACCAGACGTCGTCCAGACTGAGGTCAAGGGCCTGGGCCCGCGTCCGCGGCCGCGCCGGCTCAGTCTGACGGGCGCCGACCCCGGCCACCGTTCCGGCCCGCGGCACCGCCCGGGCGGTGGGCGCTCCACCGACGGGAGGGCTGCCGGCGGGAAGGCTGCCCGTGTGAAGGCCGCCGTTGTGACTGCTGCCGTTGTGACTGCTGCCGGCGGGCTCGCCGTCGGTGGGGAGGTCGAGCAGGGCGAAGATCCGCCGGAAGGAGGCCCCGGCCGACGACAGCTCCGACTTCAGCTCGACCGCCGACGCCAGCGGCCCGAAGGAGACCAGCAGGGCACCGCCGAGAGCCGCGACGGTGCCGAGCGTGGTGCGTCCGGTCGACACCAGCCAGGCACCCAGCGCGACGACGACGATCATCGTCACGACGATGCCGAGGTTGACCACGAGCCGTACCCGGGAGGTCAGCCGGGCCTGCTCCCGGGCCGCCGCCAGCAGGGCCTCGCCAGCCTCCTCGAAGCGGGCGCACTCGTAGTCGGCCCGGTCGAACAGCCGGACGTGCAGGGCACCCGAGACGGACGAGGTGTCCGCCACCTGGGCCATCAGCTGGCCGTCGAGCTCACGCTGGCGCTGGGACAGCACCGCGAGACGCCGCCGGCCCGCCTTCATGATCAGCAAGGTGGCCGGGGCGAACACCATCACCGCGAGGCTGAGACGCCAGTCGAGCACGAACACGACGGTCAGGCCGACGGCGATGTCCGCCACCCGGCAGACGACCGCCTGCACGATCGCCGAGATCGCGTACTGCGCGGAGACCACATCGGTGGACATCACCGTCATGACCTCGCCCTGCTGGCTGCGCGGGAAGAAGCCGAACGGCAGGTGCTGCAGGCGTGCGTTGACAGCCTGCCGCATCCGCACCGTGATCACCGCGCCGAGCCTGGCGATCAGCGCCATCCGGGTCGCCAGTACCGCCGACTCGAACACCAGCAGCGCGCACAGCAGCAGCACCGGGGCGACCAGGTCCTCGATGCGGCCGGTGGGCAGGGACCGGTCGATCAGATGGCGCAGCAGGAACGGGCCCGCCGCGACCGCCACCGAGCCGATGACCGACAGACCGACCAGGGCGGTGACGACCCGGCCCTGGTCGGCGAAGAACGCCAGGCTCCGCGCGGCTTCCCCGGTGCCGGTCAGCCGCGCGACCACCTGGGCGTGCAGCCTGGTCACCCGGGTGGGCAGAACGGACCGTCGCGAAGGAAGCACGACGCCAGACACTATGCCGCCCACGCCGTCCCATCGCCGCCTCCCCCGGGCCCGGTCCACGGGCTCCCCCACCCAGCCCGGGCAGAGGCGGCGATCAGGTCAGGTCGGCGTCGGCGCGAGGCGGGCGTGCAGGTCCGCGGCGAGGGCCGCCGCGTGTGGCTCGTTGAGCATCGTGTGGTGCTCGCCGGGGACCGTGACGACGGTGGTGTCACCGGTCAGGTGGCGGCTCCATCCGTCCCGTGCCGTGTCGTTGTTGTCCTCGGCGAGGTAGAGCAGGGTGCGGCCGGCGTAGGGGCGCACCTGGTAGGAGCGGCTGACGACCCGGGCGTGGTCGAAGAACGCGTCGAACTGGGAAAGGCCGGGGAAGCGGACGAGACCGGTGAGCGGCAGACGGGCTGCCTTGCGGACCTTCGACACGCTGGGCAGCAGCCGCTTCCACAGCGCCGGGGAGCGATCGGGACTGCCGGTGCCGGGCACGGTGCCGACCACGGCGCCCCCTGGGGAGCGGGCACCGGAGCGGGCACCGGCCGCGGGCGCGTTGGCGTCGGCTGTGCCGGCAGCATCGGCGCCGGCCCCGCGTGCTGCCGGGGGCAGCCGGCTGTCGAGCAGCGCCAGCAGGGCGACCTCGGCCCCGGCGTCCGTGAGCAGGTGGGCCATCTCCAGCGCGACGAGGCCACCGAAGGAGAATCCGACGAGATGGTAGGGCCCGTCGGGCTGGACCAGCCGGAGCACCTCGAGGTGGCGGCGGGCATGACGCTCGACGCTCCAGTCGGGGAACGCCCGGTTCTCCAGGCCCTGGGCCTGAAAGCCGTAGACCCGGCGGCCGGCACCGAGACGGCGGGCGAGCGCGACGAAGTTGATGGCGAGGCCTCCGGCACCCGCGACGCAGAACAACGGCGGCCCGGACCCCTCGGTGCTCAGCGGGACACAGGTCGGATGGGTGGGCAGCGCCCGGTGGGCCGCCGCGACCCGCGCGGCCAGGGCCTCGACGGTGGGTGCCTGCGCCAGGGTGGAGGTCGGCAGGCGCACTCCCAGCCGGGCCGAGATGTCGCTCAGCAGCTGCTGGGCCAGCAGCGAGTCACCGCCGAGCTCGACGAAGTCGTCGTCGAGACCGACGTCGTCAACCTTGAGGGTCTGCGCGAACAGGTCGCGCACGGCGATCTCCCAATGGCTGCGGTCGGTTGGCGCGCGGCCCGGCGCCCGCGGTGGCGGCTCAGGCAGCGACGTCCGGTCGATCTTGCCTCGCTCGTTGCGGGGCAGCTCGTTGAGCAGCACCACCGAGGCGGGCACCATGTAGGCGGGCAGCTTCTCCCGCAGCAGGCCGCGGACCATGACCGCGGCTGCCTTGACCGTGCCGGCGCACACCACGTAGGCGACCAGCCGCGGGGGCTGGTCCGCCGGGTGCTGCGCCACGACCACGGCCTCCACGATGTCCGGCGAGGTCAGCAGCGCGGCTTCGATCTCGGCCGGCTCGACCAGGTAGCCGCGGATCTTCACCGCGGTGTCGGCGCGGCCCAGCAGCTCGATGCACCCGTCGGGACGTCGCCGCGCGAGATCACCGGCCCGGTAGGTGACCATCGGCCCGGCCGCGCCGGAATCGAGATCGCCGCGGGCGGGACGGAAACGGTCGGCGGTCATCCCGGCCGCGTTCCAGTAGCCGCCGGAAAGGTAGCGGGAGGTGACCGACATCTGCCCGGTGGCGCCGTCGGGCAGCGATTCACCGGCCTCGTCGACGATGTCGACGTCCTTGCCGTCGACGGCCCATCCCGCCGGCAGCGGCCCGGTGGGAATCTCGTCATCGGACCGCACCGGAAAGAACGCCAGGGACGCGGTCTCCGTCGAGCCGGACCAGTTGTAGAACGTGCACGTCGCGGGCAGATGCGCGCGCAGCGCGGCCACCTCGCGGCCGTAGACGGCCTCGCCGGAACTGGTCACCGCGCGCAGGCTGCCCAGGACGCACCCGGGCTCCGTGGCGCCGGTCAGGGCCCGGATGAGTGACGGGGTGAGATGCAGGGTGGTGATTCCGCGGTCGAGCAGCCATCCGGGCAGCGCCGCGATCCCCCGGGTGCGCGGGTCGAGCGCGTGCAGGGTGGCGCCGACCAGCAGCCCCCAGAACATGACGGTGATGCCGGCCGCGAACGCGACCGGCAGGACCAGGGCGACCTGGTCCGTGGCGTTCATGCCGACCACGTCGATCCCGGCGCGCAGTTCGTGCAGCACCGTCTGGTTCCGCCAGACGACCCCTTTGGGGACACCGGTGGACCCGGAGCTGAAAACGACGAAGGCCGGATCCGCGGGCAGTGCGAACCACCCCGGCAGCGGATCCTCCGACACCGCCCCCGGTTCCGCCTCGGGATCTGCCCCCGAATCCGCCGCCGAGTCGCCCGCGGCGGGATCCGGGCCGGACGCAGCTCCCCGCTCGCAGACGGATCCGGCGGTGTCGAGGAGCACGGCCTGGACCGGTCCGGCCGCGGCAAGAAGACCCTGGTGCCGGGTGTCGGTCAGGCAGGTGGTGACGCCGGCGAGCTCGAGGATCTGCCCGAGCCGCGCCGGCGGCAGCACCGGGTCCAGCGGGACGAACGGCCGGCCGGCCTTCAGTACACCGAGCATCGCGACCGTCGCGGGAACACCCTGCTCCAGCAGGATGCCGACCGGGCTCGCGACGCCATCCACGCCATCCACACCGTTGACGCCTTTGACGCCGTTGACGCCATCCATGCGGCCACCGGAGCCGACCAGCAGCCGGGCCAGCGCGGACGAGCGCCAGTCCAGGTCGGCATAGGTCAACGCGGTCGCGTCATCACATATCGCAGGCACATCCGTACGGGCCGCGACGATTCGCGAGAATCGGGCCACGATCGACGGGTAGGGCGCCTCGAGACCGGCTGCCGGGATGACCAAGGGCTGCGTGCCCACCATTTCTCAGCTTCCCCGCCCATCTGCTCTGTTCACGGCCATTCGAAGCATCGCCGATCGTACGACCCGGATACATCCACGCTCACCCACTGGTGCCACCATCGACGCACCTGTGCGGCCCTTTCGTGAATATTCGCGGTGGCCGGCCGGGACCTGTCAGATCCAGGACAGTCCGCATCTGGACGACCGAGCGTCGGGAGGACGACCATGACGGAACCGCCCATGACCCACCGGGTCTGGGTTGACCTGGGTGAGCGCGGATATCCGGTCGAGATCGGCCCCGGTGTCCGGCGGCTTCTGCCGGACGTCGTGGGTCGGATCGGAGCGGCGCGGGTCGCGGTCGTTTCGGCCCGTCCCGACCTTGACGCGGTTCCCGATCCCGGGGTACCGGCATTGCGGATCACCGCACGGGACGGCGAACACGGAAAGACCCTCGCCAATGTCCAGGAACTCTGCGAAGGATTCGCTTCCTTCGGTCTTACCCGCTCAGATGCTGTGGTCTCCTGCGGCGGCGGCACGACCACCGATGTCGTGGGCCTCGCGGCTGCCCTTTACCACCGCGGAATCGCGGTGATCCACCTGCCGACGTCGTTGCTGGCGCAGGTCGACGCGAGTGTCGGCGGCAAGACGGCGGTGAACCTGCCCGCCGGCAAGAACCTGGTGGGTGCCTACTGGCAGCCGAGCGCGGTGCTGTGCGACACCGACCACCTGCGCACGCTGCCCGCCCGGGAATGGACCAACGGCTACGGTGAGATCGCGCGGGCCCACTTCATCGGCGCGGGCGACCTGCGCGGACTGCCGGTCGCGGAGCAGATCGCCCGCAGCGTGGCGCTCAAGGCCTCGATCGTCGCCCGCGACGAACGCGACGGCGGGCTGCGCCACATCCTCAACTACGGGCACACGCTCGGACACGCGCTGGAGATCGTCACCGGCTTCGAGATGCGGCACGGCGAGGGCGTCGCCGTCGGGACGGTCTTCGCCGGCCGGCTGGCCGCCGCGCTCGGCCTGATCGACGAGGCGCGCGCCGCCGAGCACCTGGACGTGGTGGCGCACTACGGGCTCCCGACGGCGCTGCCAGCGGATGTCGACATCGCCGATCTCGTCGCGGCCATGCGGCGCGACAAGAAGTCGACCAACACGGGCCTGACCTTCGTCCTGGACTCGCCGGAGGGGCCCCAACTGGTTCCCGACGTCCCGCCGGACGTGGTGGTCAGCACCCTGGAGGCGATGGACCGCGACGGGGACCGGGACAGGCACGGGGTCAGGGACAGGGACCGCGACGGGGAGAGCGAACGATGCACGGCGTGACGACCCAGCCCGCCCCCGTGGACCAGCCTGCCCCCGCGGCCCAGCCTGCCCCCGCGGCCCAGCCCGCCCACACACCTGCGGCCGACCGGCTCCCGCGGACGATCACCGGCGCGACCCGGCTGTTCGTCGTCGTCGGTGACCCGGTCGCCCAGGTCCAGGCACCGATGCTGATGAACCCCGTCTTCGCCGAGGTGGGCCTGGACGCCGTCCTCGTCCCGGTGCACGCCCGGCCGGAGGACTTTCCCGCCGTGCTGGCCGGGCTGCGTGCGATGGCCAACCTGGACGGCATCCTGATCACGATTCCGCACAAGGTGGCCGCGGCGGCGCTGGCGGACCTGCGCTCCCCCGCGGCCGCGATCAGCGGCAGCGCCAACGTGCTGCGGCGCGAGCCCGACGGGCGGTGGCTCGCCGACAACTTCGACGGCTCCGGGTTCGTCCGGGGCCTGCGGCGGGCGGGGCACCGCGTCGCGGGCGCGAACGTGCGCCTGATCGGTGCGGGCGGGGCCGGCAGCGCCATCGCCGTCGCGCTGCTCGAAGCCGGCTGCGCCGGCCTGGCCGTCGTCGACCCCGACCGGGCCCGGCTCGCCGAGCTGCTCGGCCGGCTCGAGCCGCACTGGCCCGGTCAGGTCACCGCGGCACCACCCGAAGGGCCGGGCGCGCCGGGCACCGCGAGCACGATCGATCTGATCGTGAACGCCACACCGCTGGGCCTGCGCCCGCAGGACCCGCTGCCGTTCGACCCGACGACGCTGCCAGCGGGCTGTGTCGTGGCGGACATCATCATGAAGCCGGCCCGGACCCGGCTGCTGCAGGCGGCGGACGAACGCGGCCTGCCGACCCATCCGGGCATCCACATGCTGGCGGAGCAGGTCGACCTCTACCGGGCCTTCTTCGACCTGCCCGATGCCCGGTGACCGGCCGGCTTGGCATCGACGTCGGTGGCACCAAGGTGGCTCTGCGGCTCGAGGTCGCCGGGCAGCCCCCGCGCGAGACGGTGTTGCGCTGGGCGGCCGGGGCCACCGCCGAAGCGGACCTGCGTGCCCTGGGCGAGGCGGTCACCGGGCTGTGCGCCGGATGGGGCGAGCCGGTCGGCGCGGTCGGCGCGATCGGCGTGGCGATGCCGGCAACAGTCGATCATGAAGGGCGGGTCACGGCCTGGCCGAGCCGGCCGTCCTGGACCGGCCTGGACCTCGGGCCGGCTCTGCGGAACCTCGTTCCCGGCGCGGCGGTGGCCCTCGCCGACGACGGCGATCTCGCCGCGCTGGCCGAGGCGGAGCACGCGGGCGCCGCGAACCTGGTCTACCTCGGGGTCGGCACGGGCATCGGCGGCGGTCTCGTGCTGGACGGGCGCCTGTGCCCCGGGCCGGCCCGGGGCTCCTGCGAGATCGGGCATCTGATCATCGCCCTGGACGGACCGCTGTGCCGATGCGGACGCCGCGGCTGCCTGCAGGCCATCGCCTCCGGACCCGCCACGCTGCGTCGTGCCGGTGACCTGCGCGCGGGCAACCGGCGCCCGACCACCAGCACCAGCACCAGCACCGCCACCGGAACCAGCACCAGCACCAGCACCGGCACCGCAGCCTCCGACGCCGCGGACGCCGCGGACGCCGCGGACGCCGACGTGGACTATCCGGAGCTGCGGGAGGCCTGGGGAGCGGGTTCGGACTGGGCCCGTACCGCGGTCGGGATGACCGCGGCGGCGCTGGCAGCCGCGGTGGCCGGTCTGACCGAGCTGGTGCGGCCCGACCTCGCGGTCATCGGCGGCGGCTTCGCCGACGGGCTGGCGGGATTCGTCGACGAGGTCGCCGCCCGGACCCGGGCCCTGTCCCGGCCCGGTCACCCCCCGGTACCGGTCCAGGCCGCCCAGCTGGGCGGCCTGTCGTCGCTGGCGGGCGCGTTGCTGCTGGCCCGCACCCTGGACCCGACGTCCGGCTGACGGGTCGGCCACGCCGGCCGACGTCCCACCCGGGCGTGAGGGCCGCGAACCAGCGATGCATCCGGGGCCACCGACAGTGGCCTGGATGTCTGTGTACCTACCGCGCGGCGACCCATCGGGGATCCCGCGCCGCCACGCAGCACCGGCAGTTCGTACGAATAGGGGCGAACAGCGCTTGACCGTCCGCAAGAAGTGAGGATCCCGGTTGTTTGAGCAGCCAAAATCCTCCCTTCCTGCTCGGCCGCGGCGGGCGCGGCGTCAGAGGCCGCGCCGCGGAGTGCGGGCGGGGGCTGTGGGCCTCAGGCGGGCTGGAAGGGCCGCGCCGTGAGCAGGCCGAGTAGCTGCGCCGGGGTGTGGGTCACCCAGTCCGGGGCTGCCGCCAACAGTTCGTCCTGGTCGGTTTCTCCCCACATCGCGGCGATGGCACGGACCCCGGCGGCTCGGGCGCTGCGGATGTCGGTGACGGCGTCGCCGACCATCACGGCCTGCGTCGGTGCGACGTCCAGGGTGTGGAGGGCGAGCTCGACGATGTCGGGTGCCGGTTTGGGGTGGGCGACCTCGTCGGAACCGATGACCCGCACGAAGCAGTCGAGGATGCCGAGCTGGGCGAGCAGGTCACGGGCCCGGGGGCCGGCCTTGCCCGTCGCGACGGCGAGGCGTGTCCCGCGGTCGAGCAGGCCGGTGAGCAGTTCGCGGACGCCGTCGAAGAGCACGACCTGGGGTGAGAGCCGGTAGCTTTCCCGGACGAAGGGGCCTTCCATCTCCAGGGGCAGCCCCATGATCTCCATGATGTCGGGGAAGTAGCGGCCGAGGTGCCGGTTGTACTCCTCGAACGGGGCCGGGCCCGGGCCGACGACCTCGGCGTAGGCGAGGGTGAAGGCCTGCCGCATGACGGCGTGGCTGTCGACGATCACGCCGTCGAGGTCGAAGACGACAGCTTGGATGTCCATGGGTGCCTTTCCAGGCGTGGGCAGGGTGGTGGCCGTCCGGAGGGTCACGGCGTGACGGCGAGCCGGCCCGTGACGGCGGCCCGTTCCCGTGCGGCCGGCTGCCCGGACACGGCGGATCGCCCGGCGCAGTGGTAGATCCGTTCGATGGCGGCGATCGTCGACCGGGCCTGCGTCAGCGCGAGACCGTGTCGGTCCGGGTCGCGTAGCAGTCCGGGGAGCTCGTCGAGCTGGCGGCGGTACTCGGTGCCGACCGGTTCGGTGGCGACGTCCACCGGGGTCGTGGTGCCGGCCCGGGTCCAGGACAGCGACGACGCGGGGCGGCGGTTCGGGCTGAACCCGAACGTGCAGTGCAGCTCGGCGGACCCGGCGCTGCCCTCGACCCGGATCACCGTGGCGTCGAGGGGTTCGTGCGACGCCCAGCTCGCCCGCAGGCTCACCGACACCCCGTCGGCGCTGACGAGGAACGCGCGGGCGGTGTCCTCGACATCGCCACCGGAACGGGTGGCCGCGGAGCCGGGATGACGCCACGCGGCGCTCCAGGCGGCGTCCGCGACGAAGTCACTGGAGATCGTTCCGACCGCCTCGACGAACCCTCCCGGCCCGGCCAGGGGCACGACCGCGTCCAGCAGGTGCCAGCCGAGGTCGACCAGCGCCCCGCCACCGGCCAGGTCACGCCGGGTGAACCAGCCCCCCGCGTCGGGAACCCCGTGCGCACGCACCCAGGACACGTCGACATGGCGGATCGTCCCGAGCTGCCCGGCCAGCGTGTACAGCGCCCGCAGGTCGGCGCGCAGGCAGGCGGCGCTCCCGGCGAGCAGCACCGCGCCACCGGCCCGTTCGGCCACGGCGAGCCGGTCCGCCTCGGCGGTGCTCAGGCAGACCGGTTTCTCCACGAACACGGAGATCCCGGCCTCGAGCAGCCCCGCGGCGATCGGGCAGTGCAGATGGTTGGGCACCGCGACGACGGCGAGATCGACGTCGTGCCGGCTCAGCTGGTCGGGATGAGCGAACACCCCGACCGGCCCGGTGCTGTCGAGTTCGGCGCGGATGACCGGGTCGGGATCGACCAGCGCGACCACCTCGTATCCGGGGTGCTCCCGCAGCCGGGGCAGCCAGATCGACCGGCCCGCCCAACCGAGCCCGACCACCGCCACCCGCACACGCCCGGCCTCGGCTCCGCGCTCGTGTTCTGGTTCGGGGGACGTCGGGCTCACGCGGCGGCCAGGGCCTGCGCCAGGATCTCCGCGATGGCGTGCATCTGCTCCTCGGTCCCGAGCAGCGTGCGGTGGTGCAGCCAGATGCCGTCGGCGCCGATCGCCTCCACGTTCGGGCACCGCCCGGCGATCTGATCGACGGTCTCCTCCGGCGCCCCGGTCTCCCAGAAACCGGCGGACCGGTAGATCGCGCGGAACGCGGCGAACGCGGGCAGCCCACGCTCCACCAGGTCATCCACCAGCGCGTTACGTCGATCCTCGTCGAACCCGGGCAGCCGGAACATCGCCATGTAGTGCGGATTACGATCACAACGCGGATCCCGGCCCTGCGGGACAACCCCGGGGATCTGCGCGAGCAGACCGGCGAGAAGCGGCCAGCGCTGCTCACGGGTGTCGATCTGCCCCCCGAGCCGGGCGAGCTGCGCCCGCAGCACCGACGCGGAGAACTCGTTCATCCGGAAGTTCGACCCCGACGTCTGGTGCAGGTACCGACGGTCCGTCCGCGGCCGGCCGCAGCTGTGACGCAGGAACGCCTGCTCGAACTGGTCCGCGTCGCAGAACGTCACCGCGCCGCCCTCACCGGCGGTCATCAGCTTGCCGTTCTGGAAGCTGAACGCCGCGATACCACCATGCTCGCCGACCCGGCGGCCCTGCCAGCTCGCCCCGTGCGCGTGCGCGGCGTCCTGGATCAGCGGCACACCACTGTTCGCGGAGATCTTGCCGAGCGCGTCCATGTCACAGAAATGACCAGCCATATGCACCGGCATGATCGCCCTGGTACGGGAGGTGATCGCGGCCTCCACCGCGGCCGGGTCCAGGCAGTACGTGTCGAGATCGACATCGACGGGCACCGCGACCGCACCGAGCCGCTGCGCCGCCTGCGACGACGAGATGAACGTGAAACCAGGCACGATCACCTCGGTGCCCGGACCGACCCCGAGCACCTGCAACGCCAGCTCCAGAGCATGCGTGCCGTTCGTGACCGCCAACGCGTACGGCGCACCGTGGTACTCGGCGAACTCCCGCTCGAACGCGTCGACCTCACCACCGCCCATCCGCCACCACTGGCCCTGATCAAGCGCACGGACCAGCCCAGCACGCTCCGCGTCATCGAACTGCGGCCAGACCGGGAAGTCAGGAGCCGTCCGTGGGCTGTCGCTCATCGAGCCACCTCTTGTTGATGTGTACGGATGGATACCGGTCGGCGGTGCTGTCAGCGGCCCTGCCTGCCACGTCGACGCCCGCGATCAGGGCGGCACGATACAGGGCAATTCTTCCGGAACGTCAGACAACCAGTCCGAACTACCGGGCAACAGGAATGTTGCCGCGAAAGCCGACCACTGGCGCTGTCGCGATGTCGACACGGCCGGCCGCCAACACCAAGGCGCTTGCGGAGGTGGTCAGAACGGGGTAGAAGCGGTATCGCCCAGGCTCAGGTCCGGAACCGGCGGAAGCGCGTCCTGTTATAAACACCGTGCCCGGACCACGTGCCACACACCTGTAGAGGTCATCGTGAGCAGTCTTCTTCTCCTGAACGGCCCGAACCTGGGGATTCTGGGCCGGCGCCAGCCCGAGATCTACGGGACGGCCACCCTGGCCGACATCGAGGCCGCCGTCAGCGCACGGGTGGCCGACCGGGGCTGGAAGGTCGTCTCGATCCAGCGCGAGTCCGAGGGCGAGCTGATCCACGCCATCCAGGACAACTACGACTCGGTCGGCGCGATCGTGAACCCAGGTGCGCTGATGGTCGCCGGCTGGAGCCTGCGGGACGCGCTCGCCAGCTACCCACGGCCGTGGATCGAGGTCCACCTGTCGAACGTGTGGGCACGGGAGGCGTTCCGCCACGAATCAGTGATCTCCCCGCTGGCCGCGGGGGTCATCGCCGGGCTCGGCCCACTCGGCTACGAGCTGGCCGCCGACGCCCTGCTGCGGCTCGCCCCGGAGTCCTGAGAACGGGCGTCCCAGGATCCGGCCCGCACAGCGCCGGCGCCCCGAGAACCCGCGTTCCGCGCACCCACGGTGCGCAGGCCTGCCGCGGCGCAGGCCTGGCGGAACGCAGGCTGGCGGGACGCAGACCTGCGCCGCCGGCGGCGGTCACCCGATGGTGTCGCGGGCCCGGGTCGGCGGAGAAACGTCCGGAGGATCAACCCGGCACCGGGACACCACGCGGAGACGGGCACAGCGGGCCAGATCGCCGACCTCCGGTCCGGCGCGACGGCCGGAAAGACCGGTGCCGGACCGGGCGGTCGACCAGCCCAGGGCGGGCACCGGACCGACCCGGCGCCGGCACCGGGCCAGGACAGGCGCCCAGATCAACCGGCCGCCGGCCGGCCCGCCGGCGGCGGCCGGCCCAGCGCCGCGGGCCCGGCCGCGACCGCCTGCGTCAGAATTCGTGCGCGCACCGCAAACGCACCAACATCGGCACGAATGTGTGTTGCCGGATCGTCACGCTCAGGAAGTACGGATCGCGCCGAAATGAGACGGCCGCCAGTAAAGTTTCGTGAGTGTTTCGACCGGACCTGGAAAGCCGTCAGATTTCCCTGCCCGAGCCCACCGTCGAGCTCCCGGCGGACCTCCTGGATCCGCTCGCGAACGTCATCGCGGATGTTTTTCCCCAGCTGGTGGCACGGATTCCGCCCACGCCCGCGGCCGAGCTCGGTCGGATCGGCGCGGCGGAGCGGCCCACGGACCGCCCCGGAGCCCCGGTTCTCACCGCGCTGCGCTCGGTCGGACCACGCCTGCCCGAACGCCTGCTCGGTGCCCTTGAGCTGGTGGTCGACGAGATTCCGCTGCACGCCCCGCGCGGCCTGACCGCGGCGCTGGCGGGTGCTCCAGCACGGCCCGCAACCGCGGCGGCCACCCGGGCACTGACTCCCGCGGACGAGCCCGAGGCGGTCACCGCCGTCGCGCAGCTCGACCGGATCAGTCCCGGTGCCTGTGCGCTCATCCACTCCTACCTGCACCGCCTGCTCGACCATCCGGAGATCGCCCCACTGCTGGTCGTGGACGACCGCGTGTTCGACGTCGACGACGCGGCGGACTGCGCGGGCGACCGGTTCGGCGCCGCCCGCGACAGCGCCCGCAACAGCGCCCGCGACGACGACGATGAGGTCGGGCTGGCCGGCGACGAGGCGACCGACGGGCCCGCCGACGAGGCGACCCTCGCCGCCCGCCACGGAGCCGCCCACCTCGCGCTCGCGGTGGCCGTCGCCACCGCCGTCCTGCGCGAGCTGGCCCCGCCGTCGCTGGGTGCCGAGGCCCCGGTCGTCGTCGGCACCGCGGTCGGCTGCGCCGTGCTGGTGCTGCGGGGACGTCCCATGCCGGACGCCTACCCGGCGGCGCTGCTCATGCGCCGGCGCGCGGACTACCGGCTGCCCCGCCAGGTGATCGGCTGCGTGCACGTCGAGGGCCACACCTTCGGCCTCGTCGAGGACATCGTCGAGCCCGCAGCCGAGCCCGCGGCCAAGGCCGCCGTGGAGGACGCGGGCCGCGCGGTGCCGGCGCCGGACTTCCATCGCAACGGGCTCGTGGACGTCGTCGCCGGAGGGGCCCGCGTGCGCACCGGTGTGGGCACGGGCCGGGTGAACGTGTCCCTGCGGGTGCTGGCCGCGCCGCCCGGGACGCCCACGCCCGCCGAGGCCGCTGCCTGGGACGAGATCGTCGAGGTCAGCTGGACGGCCGGCGCCGGCGCCGCGTCGGTGGTGGGGGCCGTGACCAGCCGGGCGGCGGCACCGCCGGACGCGCGTTCCCTGTTCCACCAGACACCGCCCTGGCCCGGGGACTACCGCCTGCGCGTCTGCGCCCGCGGCCGGGACGGTGCCGGCGAGGACGAGACGTACGAGCTGGCGCTGTGGGGCGCACCCGCCGCGCCAGAAGTCGTCCACCAGCGCGGTGACCAGCTGGGCCACCGGCTGCGCGGCGAGGAGCTCCCGCCGGTCACCTCCCAGCCGGAGACCAGGTACCGGTGGGTACGCCGGCGCAGCGAGTTCCGCGAGGCCGCCACGTTCACCGTGGTCGTCGGAGCGACGCCGCAGGATGTCGTGCGCTACTTCGACGCCGACCCCGACGCCCCGTGCTCGCTGGCGCGGCTGCGCGCCGAGGGGCGCACCGACCCGTACCTGCTCGTCCTTCCGCTCGCGGGCGCCGACAGCGGCGCGGTGCTCGCCGTGGAGGCGAACGGCCTGCAGGGCTCACGGCACGCGGTGCTGTCCTCGGTGTCCCGCCAGGGCCTGGCCGCGAGCATGTTCTGGAACATCAACGCGCTCACCCGGCTGTCACTGGCTCAGGGCGGCGAGGTACTGGCCGCGTTCGAGCCCGGCCCGGACGCCGTTCCCGACGCCGTCCTCCCGCTCCTGCGCGACCTCGACCTGACCGGAGCGACCGACCGGGTCGCCAAGGGGCTCGTCGTCGTGGAACGGTTCACCGGCCACGAGATCCGCCCGGAGCAGGTACAGCAGATGATCGACAACGACGTGGCCTATCTGATCAACCAGCCCTGAGCCGTTCGGAACCTGGGCCGTTCGGGATCTGGGCCGTTTGGGATCAGTAGAGCCCGTCGCAGAATCCCGAGCCTCGGGCTCGGGCTGCCGCCGCCGCTGCTCAGTAAGAAGTGAGGATTTCGGCTGCTGCAGCAACCGAGATCCTCACTTCTTGCGGATTACCAAGCGACTCCGCACCCCGTTTGCCCCTATTGTCCGACCTGCGTCTCTCGGGCCGGCACCGGGCCGCCCGCCTCTGCACCTGCGGTGGCGACCGCGCCGGGCTGGGGCTGGGGCTGATGGGCGCCGCGCAGCACCGACGCCACCGCGGCGATCAGCCCGAGCGCCGCGGACACGCCGAACACGACCACCAGGCCGTCCTGGAACGGGGCGGAGATCAGGTGCGGGAAGAACTCCCGCCCGGTGATCGTCGCCTGGTGCTCGGGAGCGAGCAGGTCCAGCGAGCCGGTTCCGGCCAGCAGATGCTCCACCGGATTCAGGCCGAGCACGGCAGCGAACAGGGACGCGACCGGCGGCAGCGCACCGACCTGCTGCGCGACGTCCGCGGGCACCCCCTCGGCGCTCAGCCCCGAGGAGAAGGCACCGGGCAGGCTGCCCGCGAGCCCGGCGATCATCAGGGAGAAGAAGACACCGATCGACAGCGCGCTGCCGGCGTTCTGGAAGGTCGTGCGCATGCCCGAGCCAACGCCCCGCACGGCCGCCGGGACGCTGCTCATGATGGACGCCGAGTTCGGCGCGGCGAACATCCCGGAACCGACGCCGATGGCGGCGATCAGCAGGGCGAACGTCCAGTAGGTGAAGTCGACCGGCAGCAGCATCAGCCCGACGTAGCCGCCGACGGTCACCAGCGCACCGGACGTCGACAGCCCACGGGCCCCGAAACGGTCGGACAGGAAGCCCGACAGCGGACCGGCGACGAGGATTCCCGCTGTCAGCGGGAGCAGGTAGATGCCGGCCCACAACGGCGTGTCCTCGAAGTCGTAGCCGTGCAGCGGCAGCCAGATGCCCTGCAGCCAGATGATCAGGACGAACTGCAGGCCGCCGCGGGCGATCGACACCGCGAGCCCGGCGATGTTGCCCGCGGTGAACGCCCGCAGCCGGAACAGCGCGAGCTCGAACATCGGCGCGGTGAACCGTCTCTCGATCGCGACGAACGCGACGAGCAGCGCGGTGCCGCCGATCAGCATCGCGAGCACCGTGGGTTTCGTCCAGCCCATGGTGTGCCCGCGGTAGGGCTGCAGCCCCTCGGTGACGGCTATCAGGATCGCGCCGAGGCCGACGGCGAAGGTGATGTTGCCCCACCAGTCGAACGGCGCCCGCTCCGGCTGTTCCCGGCGGGCCGGCTCCCGCAGCTTGAGGTAGGCCCAGATGGTGCCGAAGACCCCGACGGGAACGTTCACCCAGAAGACGGCCCGCCAGTCCCAGACGGCGAGGACGCCGCCGGCGACCAGGCCGATGAACTGCCCGGCGATCGCCGCGACCTGGTTGATGCCGAGCGCGAGGCCACGCTGGTCGGCGGGGAAGACGTCGGTGAGGATCGCCGCCGAGTTCGCCGCCAGCATGGAGCCGCCGATCGCCTGCAGCACCCGCCAGCCGATCAGCCACATCGCCGCCGACCCGCCGCGCAGCGGGTCGAAGGACAACAGGATGGAGGCGACGGTGAAGACCACGAAGCCGGCGTTGTAGATCCTGACCCGGCCGAACATGTCGCCGAGCCGGCCCAGCGGCACCACGAGCACGGCCTGCACCAGCCGGTAGCCCATGATCATCCAGAGCAGGTAGCTGACGTTGCCCGGGGCGAGCGGATCCAGATCGATGCCCAGGAAGATCGGCGGCAGCGCGATGAGGATGATCGACCCGTCCAACGCGGCCATGAACACCGCCGCGGTGGTGTTCGCCAGAACGACCCACTTGTACCGGGGGCCGCCCGGAGCGCTGGAAGCCGCCAGCGCCCTCACAGGGTGTGTGCCAGTCGCTCCAGCAGGGGCGCCGCGGCTTTCAGGCAGGCCAGCTCGGCATCGCTGAAACCGTCGGTGAGCGCCCGCGCGAGCTGCTCGATGCGAGCGTTGCGCCGCTCCAGCAGCGCGTCGCGACCCGCATCCGCAAGCGACAGGATGACCCGCCGCCCGTCACCCGGATCGGGCCTCCGCTCGATGAGGCCGCGTACCTCCAGACCGCTCAGGATCGCTCCCATCGACTGTGGGCTGATCGCCTCCTGCTTCGCGAGTGCCGCGGCCGTCGCCGGCCCGCCACGCTCCAGGCGGACGAGAGCCGCCGTCTCCCCCGCCGTCAGCTCGCCGACCGGCCGCGTGATCCGTAGCCTGCGCACCAGCAGGCTGAGGCTCAGCCGGAGCTCGGAGGCAGTCTGGAGCACCTCGGCAGCGGCGGCATCCGCGCCGGAACCCGATCTGTCGCCGTCAGCCATATTGCCAGTATGAACTTATAAGTTCCGACTGACTAGCGGTTGGCCTCAGCAGTCCGTCGGGACGTCACCGAGGTTGATGTCGCCTCCGGCGCACGAACGCGGCCGGACCTCCGAGCGCCCGGCGCCCCGGTAGCCCGGCGGCCCGGCGGCCCGCGGCCCGGTTTGGCGAGTCGCAAGAGTGAACGATTCTGGTCGTTGCGACGACCAGAATCCTTCTTTCTTGCGGGCCGCCAGGCGGCCCTGCGCCCGCTTTTTATCCCTTTTGAGATGAACTGCCGGCGCTGCGCGGCGGTGCGAGATCCTCGGTGGGTGGCCGTACGGGTACGCCCGTGCCGATCGGGATGGATCGGGAGCGCCTGCCAGCAGCCTCGGCATACGGTGCGAAGCATGTCTGACAACCCACCGGTCGTCCTGGTCCACGGCCTCGGCTCGTCGAGCGAGCACGGCTGGCGCGGCGCCGGCTGGATCGACATGCTGCAGGAGGCAGGCCGCGAGGTTCTCCTCGTCGACCTGCCGGGGCATGGCACCTCCCGCCGAGACACCGACCCGGAGTCCTACGCGGACGCCGCCGCCGAGATCGCCGAGGCCTTCGCCCGCCGCGGTCCCGTCGACGCGGTCGGTTTCTCCGCCGGTGCGCACCTGCTGCTGGAGTCGGCGGTGCGCGGGCTCGCGTCCTTCAACCGGCTGGCCCTGATCGGGCTCGGCCCGCGCATGCTGGAGTTCCGTCCCGAGCAGGGCCGTGCCTTCACCCCGGACGCCTCGGACGGCACCGACGTCCTGGCCCGGGTGATCAAGGGGCTCGCCCGCCGCGCCGGCAACGACACCGACGCCGTGCTCGCGTTCGCCCGCCGGCCGACCGCACCGCTGACCGCCGCCGGCCTGGCCACGGTCGCCTGCGAGGTGCTGGTCGTCATCGGCGAGCGGGACACCGCCGGATCCCCGGACGAGTTCGCCGCCCTGTTCCCGAAGGCCACCGGACGGACCATCGACGGCGCCGACCACTACTCCGTACAGGCCCACCCCCGGGCGATGAGCGCCGTCTTCGACTTCCTCGGCGTCTGAGTCCGGACGCCGGGTGGCGCCGCCGAGGATGCGGAGCAAGCCGACTCGCCGTCGTCCGACCGCTGGCCACACCGGCGCGAAGAGGCGGCACAGCGTCAGCTGACCGCCAGGACGATGGCGGCGCCTAGGCCTCCGAGGCCGACGGCGAACGCCATCTCGGGCAGCCCACCGTCGCGCCGCCGGAAGAAGCGGTCAAACGCGAGCCGCCCCGCGCCGATCGCCGCGACCGCGGTCGCGACCACCGCGATGCACAGCGGATACTCCATGCCGCCGTTGGTCTCCCACAGCCCGTGCGGCACGGTCACGATCATCGCATTGATCATCACACCGATCACGGCCGCCGCCGCCAACGGGGTCAGCAGGCCCGCGGCCAGGCCGAGACCACCGAGGAACTCGCCCGCACCGGCCATTCCGGCGAAGAACGTGCCGGGGTGGTAGCCGAGCTGGGCGAACCCTCTGCCGGTCGCGCTGAGCCCCTCGCCGCCGAACAGGCCGAAGAGCTTCTGTGCGCCATGCCCGGCGAGCAGCAGGCCGAAGGTCAACCGAAGGAGCAGCAGCCCGAGGTCAGCGGCGGACACCGCCGCGGGCCGCGCGATGCGGCCGGTCCCAGGGGGTGCGCCCGGGGTCACCGTTCGAGCCGGGACAGCGGCCGGGGCCGAGGTGGCGGGTGGTGGACGGTGGGGCGTCCGGTGCCGCTCGAGAAGCTTCATGTCGAGACCTCGATTCTTCAGGCACACATGGCGATGCTCCGGTCACTGGGATGTTGCCCCTGGACCGGGGCGGTACCACCGCACCGCGTGGCACACCCGGTGGGACGGGCACCACCTGGCTGTTCGGCTGCCCGGGAAGCCCGTCTGTGAATAAATCTCGGACATGTCTGCCATGTGCAGGTCCCGTGTCACCCGCTCGTTGATCGTCCTGCCTGCGCTGGTCGGGATGGCGCTGGTGGGGGCCTGCGGATCGGACAGTCCAGCGGCCACCGGCCCGGCACCGTCGCCGTCGGCGCCCGTGTCGACGACGACGGCCCCGGCGCCGGCGACGCCGAGCGGCCTGAGCGGCCCGGCCTCCCCCGCGGGCACCCCGAGCGCGTCGGCGACCGCAGGGGCGACACCGACGGCGTCCCCGGCGCCCACGGCGTCCCCGACGGCGACCTCGGCCGGGACGACGCCGTCACCAGCGCCGACGCCGACCGGCCCGCCGATCCTGCGGCCCGGCGCGACCGGCCCGGAGATCCTGGAGCTGCAGCGGCAGCTGATGGCGGCCGGCTACTGGCTGGGCACCCCGGACGGCACGTTCGGCCTGCTCACCCAGCAGGCGGTGCTCGCCGTGCAGAAGACCGCCGGCATCGGGCTGGACGGGCTGGTCGGGCCGGCCACCCGAGCCGCGATCGCCCGCGGCACGCGGCCGGACGCACGCAGCACGCAGGGCTTCGTCCTGGAGGTCGACAAGGGCCGGCAGCTGCTGAAGATCGTGCGGGACGGACACGTCGAGACCACGCTCAACACCTCGACCGGCACCGAGCAGATCTACTACCACGACGGCGTCCAGTACCTGGCCGACACCCCGCCCGGCACCTGGCGGATGTTCCGCCAGGTCAACGGGGTCGACCACGGCAGCCTCGGCGACCTCTACCGGCCGAAGTACTTCCACGCCGACGGCATCGCCATCCACGGGTACGCCTCGGTCCCGGCCCGGGCCGCCTCGCACGGCTGCGTCCGGGTGACCAACGCCGCGATGGACTGGCTGTGGTCGTCGGGCAACGCCGAGATCGGCACCACCGTCCTGGTCTACTGACGGCCGGTCCGCTGACGGCCGGTCCGCTGACGGCCGGTCCGCTGACGGCCGGAGGCGGCGGGCCGTGCCAGATCGTGGTCGCGCGACCTGCCGCTCAGGTGGACAGGCAGGTGTAGTGGGCGACGACCTTGGCGATCAGGCCGTCGGCGTCGACGAACAGGACGTCGGCGACGAGCCGGCCACCTACACCCCGCATGTAGATCAGGATGCTGTCGAGGCCGCGCATGACGTCGACGATCTCGAACCGCAGGTCGGGGTTCGCGGCGAGGGCGGTCTCGAAATAGGTGCGTGCCTCGCCCCGGCCCCGCACCAGGTTGCTGCCGACGAGCTTCTCGGCGAGCGGGGAGACGAATTCGACGTCCGCGCTGTACAGGGCGAGGATCCGGTCGAGATCACGCGTGTTCCAGACCGCGATGTGGTGCTCGGCGAACTCGACTGCGCTCTTCTCCGTCCACGGCATGCCGGCAGTCTCTCCTCTTTCGTGCCGCGGCGGTCCGCGGTGCGGCGGTCCGCGGTGCGGCGGTCCACGGTGCGCGTCCGGCGATCTCGGCGGAGGTGTCGGGTGGGGCGCGGGTCACGGCGGGTCCCGGGCCAGCGCACGTGCCGGCGGGCGCTGGCATGCTGGGACGGGCGACGCGCGGCCACCACGCGCGGCCCACGCCGGAAGTCGCGCGACGACGCGATGACGCGATCACGTGAGAGGGAGCCACAGCGCATGACGACGTCCGCTGCCGGTGCCGACCGTGCCCAGGTGATCGGGGACGTGTTCGGGGCGGCCTTCGGTGAGCTGATGGCCGCGGAGCCCGGTGCCTTCCGCCGCAAGTTCCGGAAGATGGCAGCCTCGCCGTTCGCCTTCTACCGGGGTTCGGCCGCGCTGTTCTACACCGATATCAACGGCCTGGACGACCCTTTCCTGAACGAGCGGACGAGCCGGGTCTGGATTCACGGTGATCTGCATGCGGAGAACTTCGGCACCTACATGAGCAGCAACGGCGTGCTCGTGTTCAACGTCAACGACTTCGACGAGGCGTACGTCGGGCCGTTCACCTGGGACCTGCGCCGCCTGGTGGCGAGCCTCGCCCTGCTCGGCCGGGCGAAGGCGCTCAGCGACGCCGTCATCACCGACCTGGTCGAGGCGTGCGTCGGCGCCTACCAGGAGAAGATCCGCGTCCTCGCCGAGGGCGGCTCGTCCGCAGACCTGCTGACCCGGACGTCCACCGAGGGTGTGGTGCACGCCTTCCTGCAGACCGCGCGGCGCGCCACCCGGGTCGCCCTGCTCGACGAGCTGACCGTGGTCGAGAACTACGACCGCCGTTTCGCCCACGTCGACGGCGTCAGCGCGGTGGACGACGAGACACGCGCGAAGGTCATCGCCGCCTTCGACCGCTACCTGGCGACGGTGCCGCCGGGCCGGCGCACGCGCCCGGTGGAGCTGACGGTGAAGGATGTCGTGCTGCGGCGCGGGGTGGGTATCGGCAGTGCCGGGCTGCCGTCCTACAGCATCCTCGTCGAGGGACACACCGAGGCACTGGACAACGACGTAGTCCTGTACATGAAGCAGGCGCAGAGCCCGGCGGTGAGCAGGTTCGTCCCCGACGAACGGATCGCCGGCTACTTCCACCACCAGGGGCACCGCACCGCGGTGTCACAGCGGGCGCTGCAGGCCGACAGCGACTCCTGGCTGGGCTACTCCGAGCTGGACGGGATCGGCCAGCTCGTCGCCGAGGTCTCCCCGTACGCCCAGGACCTCGACTGGTCCGAGGTCAACGAGCGCGACGAGATGCTGGGCCTGGTCGCCGACCTCGGCCGGTCGACCGCCCGGATGCACGCGGTCGCCGACGACGAGAGCGACCACGACCTGGTGAGCTTCTCCACCGAGGACGCCATCCACGAGGCGATCTCGGCGGACCCGAAGGGGTTCACCCTCGCCATGGTCGAGTTCGCCCACGACTACGGAGCCCAGGTCCACCGCGACCACGCCCTGTTCGTCGACATGTTCCGCAACGGCCAGCTCATCGACGTCGACTGAGCCTGCCGTCAGCACCATGGCGTCGCGACGACCGGGCTCCGGCCCTCCCATGGCCTGGCGGCGTAGAGGGCCGTGAGGTCCGCCGCGGCCGCGGCCATCGCCTCGCGCAGCTCCGGCGGGTCCAGGACCTCCACCTCGGCGCCGAGGACGAGCAGGTCACCACGGGCGTGCCGGATCGACTCGATCGGCAGCCGCGCGCGGACCCATCCGTCTACGTCCGGCTCCTGCGCCGTGCTCCGCAGGGACCTCACCACCGCGGGTGCGAGCCGGAAAGGTGCCATCCGCAGTCCTTCCGGGGAGAGCCGCACCGTGGCCGTCGCCCGGTAGACACTCGCCTCGTAACGGGCCGTCCACCCGGCCCAGTAGTCCGCGAGATCGAAATCATCCGGACGAGGGAAGGTGCCCGGCAGCGTCTCCAGGTGGTGAATCTTCCCGACCCGGTAGACCCGGACGCCATCCCCCGCATCCGCGGCAGGCTCGGCCGCGGCGGCGGCCCCGGCAGGCTCGGCCCCGTCCTCGGCCTCGACCTTGGCCGCCGCCGCCGCGGTCGCGGTCGCGGTCGCGGTCGCGGTCGCGGTCGCGGTCGCGGTCGCGGTCGCGGTCGCGGTCGCGGTCGCGGTCGCGGCGACCAGGTACCAGGTACCGCTCTTGAGGACGACGCCGAGCGGCCTTACGTCCCGCACCACCCCCTGGGGGGAGCGCCAGCGCAGGTAGGTGAGCCGCAGCGGGCGGCACTCCCAGACCGCCCCGGCCACCTCGGCCAGGTGCGGCACGGGTTCGACGTCCCGGAACCAGCCCGGCGCGTCGAGGTGGAACAGGCGGCGGGCGTGCTGCGCCCGCCGCCGGTTGCCGGACGGGAGCGCGGCGAGCAGTTTGCGTTCGACGGCGGCCGCGCCCGGGCCGAAGCCGAGCGCCTCGGCGGCCGCGGGGAGCCCGGCCAGCGGCAGCGAGTCCGACTCGCCGGCGGTCAGGCCTGTCAGGCTGGTGCGATAGCCGCCCAGCAGCCGGTAGCCGCCGGCCGACCCGCGCTCGGCCACCACCGGGAAGCCGGCCCCGGCGAGCGACTCCACATCCCGGTAGACGGTGCGGACCGACACCGCCAGCTCGTCGGCGATCTCCCGGGCTGTCAGCCGCCCCCGTGCCTGCAGCAGGAGCAGGACCGAGAGCAGGCGATCGGCGCGCACCGGCCCATCATCCGCCGCGATACCTGACAGAGGAAGTCAGGTATCGCGGTCAGGATGGGACCGCAGCGGTGCTCCCGGTGGCGGCCCCGGTGCGTTCCGACACTGTCGAGAAGACGAGAAGAGAGGCGAGACCCTTGAGCGAAGAGCCTGGACCGGTGGGGACAGCGACGACGTCCGCTGGCGTGAGCTGGGCGGGGCTGATGCTGGACTGCCCCGACGCGAAGGCCCTGGCGGAGTTCTACGGCGAGCTGACAGGCTGGGGCGTCGCCGGCGCCGACGAGGCGGGCGCGTGGGCCTATCTGACGCCTCCGGGCACCGAAGTGATGATCGGCTTCCAGCGGGTGGAGGGCTACCAGCCGCCCCGGTGGCCGGACCAGTCCGCCCCGCAGCAGTTCCATCTCGACTTCCGGGTCACGGACCTGGCGGCTTCGCTTGAGCTGGCCGAGAAGCTCGGCGCGACGCAGGCCGAGTTCCAGCCGGGCGGGGAACGCTGGCGGGTGCTGCTCGACCCGGTCGGCCACCCGTTCTGCCTCTGCCCCCCGGCGCCTTCGGCCTGACCCCGAGCCCCACTGCCGCTGGCCACTGCCGCTGGCCACTGCCGCTGGCCGCTGGCCGCTGCTCCAGAGCAAGAAGGGAGGATTATGGCTGCGACAGCAACCGAAATCCTCCCTTCTTGCGGCTTATCAAGCGACTCCGCGTTCCCTTTGTCGCTATTGGCGTTGATTGCGCGCGCAGCGCCGTGACGCGGGATCCCCGGCGGTCGACGTGCGGCGGGTGGGCACGGACCACCAGGTCAGGTTTCGGTGGCCTGGGCTCCCGCCACTCCTTGGGGATCTTGCGACGCACTCCGGAACGACGAAGATCGCCCGCCCTTTCCTTTGTTTCCCATGCGCCGTGCCCCCTGTGTTTCCCGGGCCCCGCGCCCCGGGGCCTCGCCAGGCCCGAACCGGGCCCGAACCGGGCCCGAACGGACCGACGCGCCCGCGCGAACGGCTAACGTCCACGATGAAACGGTCGGGTCGGGAATCGGATCGGGAATCGGATCGGGTCGGGAATCGGGTCGGGCTGCCGCGGCGGCGCTCGGAGCGGATACGGGGGATGTGGGTGTCGGTACAGGCAGCGGGACCACGGGCCGGGGCGGCTCGGGCAACGGCTGCGCGCACGGTGACGGTCGGCGTCGACGGCGCGTCCAACGAGGTGATCGTGGTCGGGGACGGGGAGCCCGTGGTCCTGGTCGCGCATGCCTGGGGTGCGTCGGCGCGGGTCATGCTGCCGACCGCGCTGGGCCTGCCCGGGACGAAGGTCGTCGTCAACTTCCGCGGCTACGGCGGCTCGTCGCCGCGGCCCAACGGCTGGACGTACCCGGAGCTCGCCGACGAGCTGGCCGCTGTCGCCGCCAAGTTCGGGGCGACGGCCGCCCTCGGGCAGAGCATGGGCGCGGGCGCACTGCTGGCGCTGGCCGCCCGGGAGCCGGGCCTGTTCACGACGCTGGCGCTGCTGCTGCCACCGGCGCTGGACGAACCGATCCCGCCGGACGTCCTGGAGATCTTCCGGCGGATCCACCTCGCCCGGCACGGCGGTGACGAGGACGAGCTGCGCGCCGAGATCGCCACCTCCATGACCTCGCAGCTGCACGGAGTGCGGGGCTTCGACGTGTACCTGCGCGCCTACGCGCTGATGCTGACCGCATGCTCACCGCCGACGGAGCTGCCGGGGAACGCCCCGCTCGCCGGCCGCGCGGCGCTGGCCCGGGTGGGCGCGCGGGCGCTGGTCGTCGGGCAGGACGGCGATCTCATCCACCGCACCGAGGTCGTGGGCGAGGTCGCGGCTGCCCTCCCGCGCGCCCGGACGCACGTCTTCCCGGCGACCGCGCCGATGTGGAGCGACCGCCGAGGCCTGCGCGCTCTGCTGACCGCGCACTTCGGCTGACCGCGCACTTCGGCTGACCGCGCATTTCGCCACCGGGGACCGCTGACACCAGCCCCGGCTGCCTTCGCCGGCTGCTCTCCCACCGCAGCGAGGTCTGCCGGCCTGGGGCTGGATGTACCGATGTGGCCGCCGTCGGCCAGGTTCCGCAGGCCCCAAAGGGCACCGTGTAGGGTCTTGTGTCAGGTCGAGGGGCGCTGCAACGGACGGGTTCCGCAACGGGCCAAGGTCCGCCACGCTCGGCTGGAACCTCTCCGTAAGGGCGCCTCCCCCACAGGGAGGTGTGTGTCTTGGCGGTATCCGGAACCCTCGACAACCTGGTGAGCGGTGCCAGCACGGATTCCCCCGGTACCGACCCCTCCGACACACCCGGCACACCCGGCGCACGTGCCATCACCGCGAGTGAGCGGGCGCTGCGGGAGCTGCTCGGGCAGCGGGTCGCCGTCCTCGACGGGGCCTGGGGCACGATGCTGCAGAACGCCGGCCTCACCCCCGCCGACTACCGCACCGAGCGGTTCGCGGACCATCCGAAGGACGTCACCGGCGACCCGGACCTGCTGAACCTGACCCGGCCGGACGTCATCCTCGACGTGCACCGGCAGTACCTGGCCGCGGGCGCGGACATCACGACCACGAACACGTTCACCGCCACCAGCATCGGGCAGGCCGACTACGGCCTGGAGTCGCTGGTGCGGGAGATGAACGTGCAGGGGGCGCGGCTGGCCCGGCAGGCCGCCGACGAGGCGGCGCAGAAGTCCGGTACCCGGCGGTTCGTCGCCGGGTCGATCGGGCCGCTGAACGTCACCCTGTCGCTGTCGCCGCGGGTGGAGGACCCGGCCTACCGTGCGGTGACCTTCGAGCAGGTGAAGGCCTCCTACGCCGAGCAGATCGCGGCGCTCGCCGAGGGCGGCGTCGACCTGCTCCTCATCGAGACGATCTTCGACACTCTGAACGCGAAGGCCGCGATCGCGGCGGCCCGTGAGGTCGCCCCGCAGCTGCCGCTGTGGATCTCGGTGACGATCGTCGACATGAGCGGGCGGACGCTGTCCGGCCAGACCGTCGAGGCGTTCTGGAGCTCGATCGCGCACGCCGAGCCGCTGGTCGTCGGGGTGAACTGCTCGCTCGGCGCCGAGGAGATGCGCCCGCACGTCGCCGACCTGGCCCGCCTCGCCGGCACGTTCACCGCCTGCCACCCGAACGCGGGCCTGCCGAACGCGTTCGGCGGCTACGACCAGACCCCGGAGGAAGCCGGCCGACTCATCGGCGGGTTCGCCACCGAAGGCCTGGTCAACGTGGTCGGCGGCTGCTGCGGGACGACCCCGCCGCACATCGCGCGGATCGCCGAGTCGGTGCGGGGCACCGCGCCGCGCGCGCTGCCGGAGCTGCCGGCGACAACCCGCTTCAGCGGCCTCGAGCCGTTCGAGATCGGCCCGGACACCGGCTTCGTCATGATCGGCGAGCGGACCAACGTGACCGGTTCGGCGCGGTTCCGCCGGCTGATCGAGGCCGACGACTACCAGGCCGCGATCGACGTGGCGCTGGAGCAGGTGCGCGGCGGGGCGAACCTGCTGGACGTCAACATGGACGCCGACCTGCTCGACAGCGAGCGGGCGATGACCACGTTCCTGAACCTGCTGGCGACGGAGCCCGAGGCCGCCCGCCTGCCCATCATGATCGACAGCTCGCGCTGGAGCGTGCTCGAGGCCGGGCTGCGCTGCGTGCAGGGCAAGGGCGTCGTCAACTCGATCAGCCTCAAGGAGGGCGAGGAGCCCTTCCTGGCGCAGGCGCGGCGCATCCGCGACTTCGGCGCCGGCGTGGTCGTGATGGCGTTCGACGAGCAGGGCCAGGCCGACACCACCGAGCGCAAGGTGGAGATCTGCGCCCGCGCCTACGACCTGCTCACGCAGAAGGTCGGCTTCCCGGCGACGGACATCATCTTCGACCCGAACGTGCTGGCGGTGGCCACCGGCATCGCCGAGCACAACGGCTACGCCAAGGCGTTCATCGACGCGCTGCCGCAGATCAAGCAGCGCTGCCCCGGGGTGCGCATCTCCGGCGGCATCTCGAACCTGTCGTTCTCCTTCCGCGGCAACGACGTCGTCCGCGAGGCGATGCACTCGGCGTTCCTGCTGCACGCGGTGCGCGCCGGGCTCGACATGGGCATCGTAAACGCCGGCCAGCTCGCGGTGTACGCGGACATCCCCGCCGACCTGCTGGAGCTGGTCGAGGACGTCCTGTTCGACCGCCGCGACGATGCCACCGACCGCCTCGTCGCGTTCGCCGAGACGGTGAGCGGCAGCGGCACGAAGCGCGTCGTGGACCTGTCCTGGCGCGAGGCTCCGGTCGCGCAGCGGCTCTCGCACGCGCTGGTGCACGGCATCGTCGACTTCATCGAGGCCGACACGGAGGAGGCCCGCGCGGTGGCGGCCCGCCCCCTCGACGTGATCGAGGGCCCGCTGATGGACGGGATGAAGATCGTCGGCGACCTGTTCGGCTCCGGCAAGATGTTCCTGCCGCAGGTGGTCAAGTCCGCCCGGGTGATGAAGCGTTCCGTCGCCTACCTGGAGCCGTTCATGGAGGCGGAGAAGCAGGCGCTGCTCGCCGCCGGCGGCTCCGTGGACGCCGACGCGGGCCGCCGCGGCAACGGCCGGGTGGTGATGGCGACCGTCAAGGGCGACGTCCACGACATCGGCAAGAACATCGTCGGCGTGGTGCTGGGCTGCAACAACTACGAGGTCATCGACCTGGGCGTGATGGTCCCGGCGAAGGTCATCCTCGACACGGCGGTGGCCGAGGGCGCGGACGCGATCGGCCTGTCCGGGCTGATCACCCCGTCGCTGGACGAGATGGTCGCGGTGGCCGCCGAGATGCAGCGCCGCGGGCTGAAGCTGCCGCTGCTGATCGGCGGTGCGACCACCTCACGCCAGCACACCGCGGTGCGCATCGCGCCCGCCTACGACGGCACGACCGTCCACGTGCTGGACGCCTCCCGGGTCGTCGGTGTGGTCTCCGACCTGCTGGACGACGACCGGGCCGCCGAGCTCGCCATCCGCAACCGCGCCGAGCAGCAGGAGCTGCGTGAGGCGCACGAGCGGCGCCAGCAGCAGCCACTGCTCACCCTCGCCCAGGCCCGGGCGAACCGTGAGCAGGTCTCGTTCGACGACCTGCCCGTGCCCGCGTTCACCGGGCTGCGGGTCGTGCGGCCGGGGCTCGCCGAACTGCGCGCGATGATCGACTGGCAGTTCTTCTTCCTCGCCTGGGAGGTCAAGGGCAAGTTCCCGGCGATCCTGGAGCAGCCGGTCGCCCGCGAGCTGTACGACGACGGGAACGCCCTGCTCGACCAGATCATCGCGGCCGGCAGCCTGCGGGCCGAGGGCGTGTACGGCTTCTGGCCGGCCGTCGCCGACGGCGACGACATCCTCGTCGACGTCCCCGCGGCCGGCACCGGCGCGTCGGGCACTGGCGCGGCCGGCACCGCCGCCACGGTCGAGCCGACCGTCTCGGCAACCGACGGCCGGCTTCGGCTGGCGATGCTGCGCCAGCAGACGGCCAAGCCGGCCGGTCGGCCCAACCGCAGCCTCGCCGACTACGTGGCTCCGGCCGGCGACCACCTCGGCGCGTTCGCGGTGGCCATCCACGGCGCGGATGCGCTGGCCGCCGAGTACGAGGCCCGCCAGGACGACTACCGGGCGATCATGGTGAAGGCGCTGGCCGACCGGCTGGCGGAGGCGTTCGCCGAGTACGTCCACCTCGAGGCCCGGCGGGCCTGGTTCGAGCCGGGCTCCGAGCCCGCGCTGGAGGACCTGCACGCCGAGCGGTTCCGCGGCATCCGGCCCGCGTTCGGCTACCCGGCGAGCCCGGACCACAGCGAGAAGCGGCCGCTGTTCGACCTGGTCGGCGCGGACCAGGTCGGCATGGGGCTGACCGAGTCTTTCGCGATGACCCCCGCCTCCGCCGTCAGCGGGATCATCTTCGCGAACCCGGCGGCGCGCTACTTCACCGTCGGGCGCATCGGCCGCGACCAGGTCGAGGACTACGCCACCCGGCGCGGCATGAGCATCGCCGAGGTCGAGAAGTGGCTGCGCCCCAACCTCGCGTACGACCCGCAGTAGTAGTCGGTCGTCGCACCACGCTGTCGCGGGTCGTTGCGCCTGGCCGCTGCCATGGTGTGGGATCCGCGGTGGCGGGGTGGTCCGGGTGCCGGGGGCGGCCCGCGCCGGGTCCCTCCGGTCGGGAGGCGCCAGGTGGGCAGGTCGTCCGGACCGAACGAGCGGTCCGGCGGATCCCGGCGATCGGGGCGCTCCGACGCGCCGGAGCCGCGGGAGCGCACGGAGTCCGCGGAGCAGGCGCCCGATCGGCTGGGACGCTACCGGCGCAGGAGGGACTTCCAGGCCACCCCGGAGCCCACGGGTGACGGTGCGGGCCCCGGCCCTGACGGCGCGGCACGCTTCGTCGTGCAGCGGCACCGTGCCCGCAGGCTGCACTACGACCTGCGGTTCGAGATGGGCGGGGTGCTTGCCAGCTGGGCGGTCCCCCGCGGCCCGACCCTGGATCCCGCGGTGCGGCGGATGGCCGTGCACGTCGAGGACCATCCCGTCGAGTACCTGGACTTCGAAGGGGTCATCCCGGCCGGGCAGTACGGCTCCGGCGATGTGATCGTGTGGGACATCGGCAGCTGGGTCCCGCACGGGACGGATGATCCGGTCGCGGCGGTCGCCGCGGGGGAACTGCACGCGGATGTGTTCGGCCGGAAGCTGCGGGGCCGGCTCGTGCTGATCCGTCAGCAGGAGCCGCGGTGGCTTCTGCTGCACAAGCGGGACGCACAGGCGGTGCCCGGCTGGAACCCGGAGCAGCATCCGCGGTCGGTGCTCAGCGGTCGCACCAATGACGAGGTCCGCGCCGTGCCCGACCGGGTCTGGCGGTCCGGCGTATCCGCGGCGCAGGCCACCGAGCGGACCCGCGCACCTGCACCCGGACGCGACGCCGACGATGCCGCCGACGCCGACGCCGACGCCGACGCCGACGCGACGGATTGTTCAGGGACGGCGGGCGGCGCCGGGGCCGGTGCGGCGGCGCCCGCGGTGCGCCCCCCGGGAGACGACGAGCTGCGGGCGCTCGACGAGCTGGGGGCGAACGGTGTCTGGGAGGTCTTCGGCCGGCCGCTGCGCCTCACCAATCTCGACAAGGTGCTGTTCCCGGCGGGAGCGGAACGGCCCGCGGCCACCAAACGGGACCTCGTGCGCTACGCGGCCCTTATCGCGCCGACCGTGCTGCCGTACCTCACCGGCCGGGCTCTGAACATGCACCGTTTCCCGAGCGGGGCGCAGGCTCCTGGTTTCTGGCACAAGCAGGTCCCGGCGCACGCGCCCGACTGGGTCACCCGCTGGCATCCCCCCGGGGCCACCGCCGGCCGGACCACCGAGCACCTGGTCGTGGACTCACCGGCGACGCTGGTCTGGGCGGCCAACTTCGGGGCGCTGGAATGGCACGCCTGGACGGCGCCGGTGACCGCCGTGGAGCAGCCGTCCTACGCGCTCATCGACCTGGACCCGGGAACGGGCACAGCCTGGGAGGACGTCCTGGTGCTGGCCCGGCTGCACCGCACAGCGCTCGCGCACCTCGCCGTGCGGGCCGGGGTCAAGGTCACCGGACGCCGGGGCCTGCAGATCTGGGTTCCCATCGCGCCCGGGCCGGGCTTCGACCAGACCCGGGACTGGGTCGAGCGGCTCTCCCGGGCGGTCGGCGCCGTCGTTCCCGAGCTGGTGAGCTGGAAGTGGGAGGTACGCGAGCGGGCCGGGCGCGCCCGGCTCGACTACACGCAGAACGCGCGGAACAAGACGCTGGTCGCCCCGTACAGCCCGCGCGCCGCCGCGGGTGCGCCGGTGTCGGCGCCGATCGACTGGGACGAGCTCGACGACCCGAAGCTTCGCCCCGACAGCTTCACGATCCGCACGGTACTGACTCGTCTCGCCGAGCGCGGCGACCCCTTCCGCGTCGTGCTCGACGGCGGTCAGCCGCTGCCACCGGTGGCCTGATTCCGCGAGCCCAGGCACAGGCGCAGGCGGCTGCGCCAGAACCTCAGCCCGGGTCGCTCAGTCCTCGCTCTCGATCTGGCTGATCTGCATGACCGGGGTGATCGTGGTGTAGTTCGACAGGTCGGAGGCGATCGCGGTGCTGTCGGCCTTCATCGCCGTGCTGAGGGCGTCCATCGAGTCGAAGCGGAAGTGCGCTGCCGCCACGTAGGGCCCGCGGATGCCCCGGTCGACCTCCACCTGGGTCAGCCCCCACATCCTGCAGGCCATCGGGATGTGCTTGTTCAGGTAGTAGTCATGGTCGAACGTCGCGCCCTCGGTCTTCGGGTACAGCACGCTGAGCCGGATCACGGCGATGGCCTCCTCGCTCGCGGCGCGCGCCGGATGCGTCGCCTTTTTCCCAGCTTCCCGCAGATCCCCCGATCGGCGCATCTTTCGTGGCAGACCGGGCCGGCCCGGCGGCCGCGAAGTAGTCCAGCGTGGCGCGCGTCTTGGTCTGCTGCGGGCCGGTGAGGTCCACCCCGTGCCGGCGCAGGACGTCGGCGGTGCGGGCGGCGACCCGCAGGGCCTCGGTAGGGGCGCAGCGGGTCGACAGCTCGACGATGCGGGAGCCGTCGGGGTAGGTCCACCGCTCGACGAGCAGGCGACGCCCCAGCCCGTCCGGGCGGATCTTGGCCCGGCGCACGTCCACCGGGCCGAACACCCGCAGCTGGTCGAGGTCGAGACCGGTGGGCAGGCGGGCGCTGAGCAGGCGCAGCTGCGGGCGGGTGAACAGGCGGTGCAGGCCCCGCCCCTGGGCCATCACCCGTTCGACGTCGTCGGCGCCGAGGCGGGCCCGCAGCGCGCCGGAGCAGACGTAGTAGCCGGGCATTCCATCGACCTCGACGACGAAGTCCTTCGATCGGCGCAGCCGCCGGGAGACGTCGCCGGGAACCATCGGACGCAGCTTGACCACCGCGTCGTCCGGGCCGCCGACGATGCTGCGGACCCGGGCGACCGCGCCGTTGCGGTGCAGGGCGCGGTCCGCGGTGTCGAGGTAGAAGACCCGCTGCCGACGGCCTCGGGTGAAGTCGACACCGAGCGCCGCGCAACAGCTGTCGTGGGCGTCCACCGGGACGACCAGCTTCAGCTCGACCCGGTCCACCTCGCTGGCGAGCTCCAGCAGCCGATCGAGCTCCTTGTCGGGCAGTTGCCAGAACCGCTGGGCGGCCAGCCGCCGCCGGGCCGACCGGGCTCCGCTCGCCGCCATGGACCCGCCCTGCGCCCGGCCGCGGGACGGACCACGCGACAGACCGGGCAGGCCGGACGCGCGGGACACCCGCAGCACGCGCAGAGCGCCGGAACGGTGAGGTTTCATCGTGAATGATCGTAGAGAAGCGGGCGGCAATTCACCCAGCAAAGGGGCTCATTTTTCTTCCAGCCTGGGCTTGACAGGAGGAAATACGTGCACGGGCGGACGTGCCGCCCGTGGTCCCTGTCAGCTCCGCCGCGGATCGGGCTCAGTCGTCGGCGAGGCTGATGGCCTGCTTCGGGCAGGCCGCGACAGCGGCCTTCAGGTCGGCGCGCAGGTCCTCGCCGGGCTCCTCGTCCAGGATCACCAGATAGTCGTTGTCGTCCAGCTCGAACACCGATGGCGCGATGCCCACGCACAGCGCGTTGCTCTCACACAGCTTGAAATCGACTACTACTCGCATGCTGACCTCCGTCAGACAGACAGTCCGGACCCGGATGACGCCCGCTGTCCCCCCGGCGCCGGCTTCCACCGCCGCCAGGGCGTCCGATGGACGCCATCCTCGTCATCCTTTCGCGCACCTGCTCGGTGTGCGGAGGTCAGGCTACGACCTCTTCGCCTACGAGGGTGGTTCGGTGCATCAGTCTGCGGGACGTGGCCGTGTACGGAATTGCCCGGTGCAGCATGCCGGTGTTGTCCCAGATGACCAGGTCACCCGGGCGCCAGTGGTGGCGCAGGACGAACCGGGGCTCCGTCGACCAGGCCAGCAGCCGGTCGAGCAGGGCCCTGCTCTCCTCCTCCGGCCAGCCGACGACGTGGCTGGCGGTGACCCCGACCAGCAGGGACTTGCGGCCGCTGCGGCGGGTCCAGACCAGCGGGTGCTCCCGGCTGGGCACCCGGGCCCACAGCGCCCGGGTCTTCTCCGACGCGTCCGGCTCGGCGAGGCGCTGGGAGGCCGCGAAGCTGTGCACGACGCGCAGCGTGGCGAACTGGGCCTTCTCCTCGTCGGTCAGGGCGTCGTAGGCGGCGTAGGTGTTCGCGAACTCGGTGTCGCCGCCCTCGTCGGAGACCTGGCGCGCGGTCAGCAGGGTGGCCTTCTGCGGCAGCTCGTCGTTCGCGCCGTCGATGTGCCAGAAGAACGTGCCCCTGCGGTACGCGGCGAGCACGCTCTCGGCCGGGTCAAGGGTGATCTTCGAGACCTCGGGAAGCCCGTCGATCCCGCCCGTGGGGGCGACCACGACGGTGCCGAGCAGGCGGCTGAAGGCGACCAGATCGGCGTCGTCGATGTTCAGCTCGCGGTAGACCACCACGCCGTGCTTCTCCAGCAGCGCCTGGCACTGGGCCGCCGCCACCGGATCGACGAGCTGGTGACCCGCCAGGCCGGCGACCTCGACGCCGACCTCGGGGCTGATCGCGGACACGGTCACGGCCATGGCAACTCCTACTCGGATCGTGCTGTCTGGATCGTCCGTGCGGTGCCGCCCCGGCCGGCGCCGGGGCGGCGGGGCGGCGGGCCCTTCGCGGCGATGGCTCGCGACGTGCTCATCGCGACGCGCTCAGTCGTGGCTCTCGTGGAGGTCGTCGTCGAGCGGCAGGTCGAACGAGCTCATCATCATCGCCAGCATGTCGTAGGTGCCGGTCGTGAAGATGATGTCGAGCAGCTGCTGGACGTCGAGCTTGCCGGCGAGGAACTCCCACGTCGTCGCGCTGATCCCGCCGTCAGTGATCAGCTCGTCGACGGCGCGGAGCAGCGCCGCGTCCAGCGGGTCCAGGAAGGGGGCGTCCGGGCCCCACGCGATACGCGCGATCTCGGCGTCGGTGAGGCCGAGATCGCGGGCCATGATCACATGCTGGGCCCACTCGTAGGCGACCTTGCGCACCGTCGCCACCCGCAGAACGATCATCTCCCGCTGGCGCAGCGTGAGCGTCGTGCCGCGCAGGATGTGGCCGTTGAACGTGAAGAACGCATGCGCCAGCTCGGGATGGTGGGCCATCGTTCCCAGCGTGTTCAGGGCCTTGGAGCGCCCCTCGGTGGGCAGCGGAGGATGCCGGGGCGCCGCCGGGGTCATCGCCGCGAGGGCCGCGCGCATCTCCTTCGGCCACTCCCGCAGGGGACGCGGTTCGATCCGTGCCATGTCGACGGCTCCTCTGCCCTCAAACCCAGAACATGCCCTTGAACCCAGCACACGCCCGACAACCAACCGTGATAGCCGTCACACCGGACGCCTTCACGCCATCATCCCCGAGCCCGGCCCCGGAGGCACGCGATTGATCGAGCCTGCCCGGCGGACCGACCGGAACCCTCGCGATCACATCCCGTTCGACCGGCCGCGATAACGAGGCCAAAAAATGCCTATCACCTGACGTTCGATCGGTCAAGAGCCTGTGGATTCAGACCTTCAGGCAGCTACCAGGGCGGACTCGAAGCACCCGCACTTGCCCCCCTACCATATACCTGGCGGACATCGTAGGGATACCAGCGAGAATCAAATATAGCGGGTTCGAGAATGTCCCATCCAGCACAACCGACCCTCCCTTGTGCCACGGCGTGAGCTGGGGGCCGGGTCAGGGCACCCCGTGGACCACAGACTCCGCCCTCGGTTACGGACAGCGCTCGCCATAGCTTCCTTCAGCAGTCACTGCAAGTCATGTTCTCTTTTTTGAGATTGTTGTTTGCGTTCATTGGCAAGGCGTCCGGCTGGTCGCCCCCGGCGGGGCAGACAGATCCCCCGCAGTGTTCCGGGATCGATTCGGGAGGAGTCCCGAGGACACTCTCCGAAGGCATCGCCAGCAGCCGCCAGTTTTATTCAGCGGCAGCCTTGGCCGACACTTCTCGGATTTCTTTATGTTTCATCGCCCAGGCCTCCCGGGAAAGCGCGAATCCGGCACGTCCGCCGTGGATGCCTAGCAGGCCCTGAGGGTTCCGGCCGTTCCGGAGCCCGTCGCAGAATCCCGAGTCTCGGGCTTTCCGGTGCCGCCGCCGCTCCCGAGCAAGAAGTGAGGATTATGGCTGCGACAGCAACCGAAATCCTCACTTCCTGCGGATTGCCAGCGACCCGCACCCCTTTTTGTCACTATTAGCGTGAATTGCTGGCGCTGCGCGGCGGCGCGGGATCCCCGGGAGGGTCAGCCGCCCCGGACGAAGGGGTAGATCCGGGTGAAGTCGGCCCCGGCCTCGGCGGCGGCGAACTGCTTCCACAGTCGCGCCGTGACCGGAGCGACCACCGGGGTGCGGCCGACCTCGCCGACGGCCTCCAGTTCGCCGACGGCCTCCAGGTACAGCGCCACGTCCTTGGCCATCAGCGTGTTGGCGAAGCCGGCGGCGTAGCGCCCGGTGAGCACGTGGTGGGGAAACTTGTCGCTGGTCGCCGTGTTCTGGCCACTGGCAGCGTTCAGGACTTCCAGCATGGTGGCCATGTCGAGCCCGGCCGCGGTGCCGAACGCGACAGCCTCGCTGGTGGCGATGAGCGCGGTGGCGGAGAGGAAGTTGTTCGCCAGCTTGAGCGCCTGGGCGAGCCCCGGCCGCGCGCCGACCCGCCGGCAGCGGTCACTCAGACCGGCGAGAACAGGCCCGACCGCCGCGCAGTCGTCATCCGAACCGGCGAACATCACCGCGATCGTGCGGGCGCGGGCCCCCGCGACACCACCCGACACCGGGGCGTCGACATAGCCGATGCCCGCGCCGGCCAGCAGTGCCGCCACCTGCCGTGCCGCCGCCACCCCGATCGTCGAGGTGTCCACGACCCGGGTGACCCGCCGGGGCGACCGCCCGGCGATCCGCTCGGCGACCTGGTGGCTGGCCGCGCCGTCGGGAAGGCTGAGCACCACGACCTCGGCCCGCCCGGCGACCTCGGCGACCCCGCCGGCGCCGGCGGCACCGGATGGCACCCGCTCCGGACCGGCCGGGTCGAACGCCACGACCTCGTGCCCCGCCGTGACCAGGTTCGCGGCCAGTGCCCCACCCATGCTGCCCAGGCCGACGAAGCCGACCACCGGCCGGCCACCCGAACCCGCGTCCGCCATCGCGCGTCCCTCCCGCCACTGTCTCCCGCGGCCCCAGCCCCGGCGCAGCCACAAGTACAAGTACACGTCTACGTATATTTGACGTTCATCACAGCAGAGGCTGAAGGGGACGGCAAGCGGCAGGAGCCTCGCAGGCCGTCGCGCCGGACGATCAGGGCAACGGCTTGACAATAAGTATACGCATCGGTGTACTTATCGTATGAGGTCGGAGGCCGAGGCCATCGAGGTCGGCACCAGCGGAGCGAGGCCCCGGCACGCGCGCACCACCCGGGCCGGCGCCGCCAGGGCCGACACCAGCGGTCCCGACAGCAGCGGTCCCGGCACCACCGGTCCCGACACCAGCGGTGCCGGGGCGGCGGGGCGGTCCCGCACCGGGCGGCCGACACCGACCGAGGCCGCCGAGATCACCGCACGCCTCCGTCGGGCGGCCGTCGAGATCTTCCTGCGGGACGGCTACGACCGGACCACGATGGAGGCGGTCGCCCAGGCCGCGGGGATCACCAAGCGCACCCTCTACGCCCGCTTCCCCGACAAGCGGACCCTGTTCCTCTCCGTGATCTCCTGGGCGCTCGCCCGGCACGAGAACGACCCGGTCGAGCTCGACACGGTGCCCGACGACCTGGCCGAGGGCCTGACGGTCATCGCCCGGTCGCTGCTGGCCCGGGCCGTCGACCCCGACCTCGTCGCACTACACCGGATGGCGATCGCCGAGGCGGCGCGGTTCCCCGAGTTCGCCGCACATTCCCGCACGCTCGCCTGGTCGCCGCGGCTGCAGGCGGTCATGAGCCTGCTGCGCCGGCACATCGAGCGGGGCACGATCGTCGTCGACGACGTCGAGATCGCCGCCGAGCAGTTCATCGCCCTCGTCAGCATGTCTCCGGCCTGGCTCGCCACGTTCGGCGTCACTCGGGATCCCGAGGTCAGCGAGCGGCACCTGCGCCACGCGGTCGCACTCTTCCTCAACGGAGTGCGCCGCCGGGGCGACGCCGGCCTCCCGGCGTCGCGGTCACGTTGACGCCTGACGCGCCGGCGGCTTTCCTCGCCGGCTACCACCCAGGAAAGGACGTGATCGAGATGGCCGGGAATCCTGCCGGCAAGGTCGCCGTCGTCACCGGTGCCGCCTCGGGGATCGGCCGCGCCTGCGCGGTACGCCTCGCCCGGGACGGCGCCCGGGTGGCGGTGCTCGACCTCAACGGCGGCGAGGCCGAGGGCGTCGCCGAGGAGATCCGGGCAGCCGGCGGGACGGCCCTGTCCGCCACGGTCGACGTCGCGGACCGCGCGAACATCGACCAGGCCCTGGCCGACGTCCGCGAGCGCCTCGGCCCGGTCGCCATCCTGGTCAACTCGGCCGGCAAGGAGGGCTTCAAGCGCTTCCTCGACATCACGATCGAGTCCTGGACGTCGATCCTGACCGTCAACCTGACCGGGACGTTCCACTGCTGCCAGGCCGTCGTCCCCGACATGGTCGAGGCCGGCTGGGGCCGGATCGTCAACATCTCCTCCTCCAGCGCCCACAGCGGCCAGCCGTACATGACCCACTACGTCGCCTCGAAGGCGGGCGTCATGGGCTTCACGAAGGCGCTCGCGCTGGAGCTCGGTCCGGCCGGCATCACCGTCAACACGATTCCGCCCGGGTTCATCGACACCCCGATGACCCGCCGTAACGAGGAGCGGGGCTTCTTCGGCTCGACGGTCGACGAGCTCGCGGCCCGCACACCGGTCCGCCGCGCGGGGCTGCCGGAGGACATCGCCGCGGCCTGCTCGTTCCTCGTCTCCGAGGAGGCCGGCTACATCACCGGCCAGGTCATCGGTGTCAACGGCGGCCGCAACACCTGAGCCGGCCGGCGGGGCCGCCGACCACGCCGACGACCACGCCACCGTCAGCAGGCGGCTGGCCGGGAGGATTGATTGTGGTCGGCTGACCTGGCCGAGCGGAACGAGCGCGGGCCCCGTCCGGAACGTCCCGGACGGGGCCCGCGTCGCTGTACAGGTGCGCGCCGGTCAGCGGCGGCTGGAACCGCCCCGCGGGACGTCGCGGAACGCGACCCCGCGGTCCAGCGCCTGCTCCCGCGGCATGCCGAGCACCCGCTCGGACACGACGTTGCGGGCCATCTCGGTGGTGCCACCACCGATGCAGCTCACCTGCCGCAGCAGGTAGTCGTTGCCGCACTCGGCGGTCGCGCCGTCGGCGTCCTCCCAGGCCGCGCCCGTGCCGCCGGCGATCTCGAAGGCCAGCGTCGTCGTCCGCGCGGCGACCACACCGGTGAACAGCCGCCCGACGGCCGCCGACTGGTCCGGGATCCGGCCGGAGCGCAGGCCGGCGGCGACCCGCTCCTGCAGGGCGTGGGTGACGACGTCGAGGGTGCGGCCCTCGCCGATGAGGTCCCGGGCCAGCGGGTCGTCGAGGCGGCCCGCGTCGCGGGCGATCTCGACGAGGTGGGCGGCGCGGATGCTGCCGCGCGCCCCGCCCTTGGGAATGGTGACCAGGGGCGAGTTGTGCAGCATGCGCTCGTGGAACATCCACCGGGTGCCGACGGTCCAGCCGTCGTCGATGTTGCCGACCCGGTCGGAGTCCGGCACCCGCACATCGGTGATGAACTCCTGGCAGAACTCCTTGTTGCCGTTGAGCATCTCGATGCGGTTCACCTCGATGCCGTCCTGGTGGATCGGCAGGATGAAGACCGTCAGACCACGGTGCTTCGGCACGTCCCAGTTCGTGCGGGCCAGCACCAGGCCCCAGTCGGACCACCAGGCACCGGTCGTCCAGATCTTGGAGCCGTTGAGGATCCAGTCGTCACCGTCCCGGACCGCCGTGGTCAGCGCCGCGGCGACATCCGAGCCCGCGCTCGGCTCGGACAGGAACTGCATCCACAGCTCCTCGCCCCGCAGGATCGCCGGGATGTGGCGGCGCTTCTGCTCCTCGGTGCCGAAGTCCAGCAGCACCGCGGCGCACGGCGAGAAGGTCGGCGCCTGGATCTCCGACGGGTACTCGTACCCGGAGATCTCCTCGCTGAAGGCGGCCTGGTGCTCGGGGGTGAGGCCCTGCCCGCCGTACTCCTTGGGGAAGCAGATGCCGGCGAAACCCGCGTCGAAGAACATCCGCTGGATCTCGCGCTGGCGGGCGATGGAGGCGAGCTCCTCCTCGTCGCTGTGGCTGGCCCGCATCACGCCGACCAGGGCGTCCGATGCGAGCGGCGCCAGGTTCGAGCGGATCCAGTTCCGCGCCCGGAGCCGGAAGCTCTCGACGTCCTCGATGTCGCTCGCCGTCGCGGCGCTGCCGCCTGTCGCGCCCGTGCTCATGCTGACCTCTCCTTGAGGTGCTCGACCACACCGGCGATGCGCTGCCGGTGCTCGGCCGGTGTTCCGAACAGTGCCCGGTCAAGCACGACCCGGCGCAGGTAGAGGTGTAGGTCGTGCTCGAAGGTCACACCGATACCACCGTGCATCTGGACGCAGTCCTGAAGCAGCTCGGACCCGTAGTCACCGATGAACGCCTTGGCGATGCTGACCAGCTCGGCCGCGTCGGGCGACTGGGCGTCCACCGCGGCGGCCGCCTTGTCGCTGATGGCGTGCGCCGCCTCCAGCCATGACTTCATGTCCGCGAAGCGGTGCTTGAGCTCCTGGTAGGAGGCCAGCGGCCGACCGAACGAGTAGCGCTCGAAAGCCCACTGGACGGTCAGGTCGAACGCGGTCTGCATCGCGCCGACGCTCTCCGCGGTCAGGATCACCAGCGCGATCTGGAGCTGGCGCTCCACCTGCTCCGCGGCACCGCCCAGCTCACCGACGACGGCGCTGCGCGGCACCCGCACACCGTCGAACCGCACCGTCGAGAAGCGCCGGGTCAGGTCGACCGTCTTCAGGGGCGTGATCGTGATCCCGGGTGCGTCGGTCGGGACCAGCACCTGGGTGAGGCCCTCCTCGGCGCGCCCGGTGACCAGCAGGTACCCGGCCTGGGCGGCCGACTCGACCGGCCGCTTCACCCCGTCGAGGACGATCTCGTCGCCGTCGACCCGGCAGGTCAGCGTGATCGTGCCCAGCCGGTCGTTCGGCGCGGGCTCCGCGTGCGCCCACGACGCGATGGTCTCCCCGGCCAGCAGCCCCTCCAGGACCGCCAGGTGCGCCTCGCCGCCGGCCGCGCTCAGCGCCGCGGCGACGACGTTCGCCGACGCCAGCGGGCCCGGGGCCGACCGCACGCCGAACTCGTAGGCGGCGATCGTCAGGTCGACCAGGGGCGACCCGCTGATCGACCCACCGCCGTGTTCCTCCGACACCAGCAGGGACGTCCAGCCGAGCTCCGCCCCGGCCTGCCAGTAGCCCGCGTCGAAGCCGGCGGGGTCGTCACGAAGCGCCCTGATCCGGTCGACCGGGACGCGGTCGGTCAGATACCGGGCCGTCGCCTCCCGCAGGACTTCCTGATCAGCGTCCAACTCCAGCAGCACAGTCTGATACCTCCAACTTGCTCGAGCCCTCACGCGACATCCAGGTCCGCAGGAGGTGACAAAAACTTATAGGCGTATTTGACCGGCGTTCAACCCTTGCCGCGACATCGGACGCCCGGACCCGGAGCGGACCCCCCAGCAGCAGCGATACTGGCCTGCGCCGGGTGTCGCCAGCAGCCGACCAGCCCCGCAACTGGGACACCGGTCAGCTCACCCGTCAGCCGTTCCGGCGGCAGCCTCGCCAGCGCTCCCGGCGGCGGCCTCGGCGGCTGTCCCGGTGGCGCTCTCGGCGGCTGTCCCGGTGGCGCTCTCGGCGGCTGTCCCGGTGGCGCTTCCGGCGGCTTTCCCGGTGGCGGCCTCGTCGTCCGCGCCGATCTCGAAGTCGTACTCCAGTGGGACGATCGACCGGTACGGCAGGAAGGCGAGCTCCTCGTACGCCCCGCGGTGGGCCGGGTACCGGCCGACGGCCCGCCAGTACACCCTGGCCCGGTCGATCCGCTCCATCACGGCCGCGGGATCGTCCTCACACAGCAGCAGGTGCAACACCAGGTCGGAGGCGTCGAAGGCGTCGGAGGCGCCCCGCTCCTGTGCCGACGGCCCCTGGCCCGGATCGACCCCCGGCGCGGCGCCCGAATCAGCCTCCGGACGAGCCACGTCGTCAGCCCAGCCCAGCCGGACCGCGGCGAGCACGCCGGGCACCGCGGCCAGGTCGGGCAGGTGCACCCGCTCCCACCAGTCCACCGCCTCGCCCAGCCGGTCGGCCGACGGCGCCCGCCCCAGCGCCACGATCACCCCACGGTGGGCCAGGTACGGCACGGCCACCGGACGGACCAGGCAGCCGGGGCGGGTCCACGCCGAGGTGACCCGCCACCGCGAGTTGTGCCGCGCCCGGCCAGGCCGCCAGAAACGCCCGGAACGCAGGATCGTCCGGTCCAGCGCGAGCCAGCCCTCGCGGGCCTGCTCCCCGCACATGTCGAGCGGCCCGCCGAACCAGTAGGTGGTCAGGTACGGCGGATGCCCGCCGAGCAGGTCCGAGCGGATGATCCCCGGCGCGGCGCGCAGGTCGCGAGCAGCCACGTAGCGGCGGCCGGCCAGCACATCCGGTTTGGCGAGGTGCTCGGGCATGTGATCGAGGTCGTACCAGCGGTTGTACTCCGCGGTGAACTCCGCCGGGATCTCCAGCAGCGCGAGCATCATTCCGGTGATCTCCACACCAGCCCCTTCCAGTCGCCCGTTTCACCCTGGCACCCGGCGACCGCACGGGCTCGGGACGCCACCGGTCGCCGGTGTTTGGACCTGTTGACCCTCGGTGTGCTGGTGTGGGTCAATGCGGCATCGGCACCGAATTTCGGGGGCCGTCGATCACGGTTTGCATCCGTCCGCCTGCTTCCGGCGAAGGAGACCGATGCGTCCCGAGCATGTTGGGTACGACGTCGTCGACGATCACATCGGTGTCATCACGTTCCGTCGACCCCGCGCCGTCGAGGAGCACGGCGCCCGCGGCGCCCATCACGCGCAGCTCCTGCGCGAACTGGACGACGCCTGGCAGACCGCCGCGGCGGACAGTCGGGCCCGGGTCATCGTGCTGAGATCAACCGGCCCGAACTTCTTCGCCGGGCCGGGCGGCTCCGGCGACCGCACGGGAGCCGGCACCGTCCGGCCCGGAACCGGAACCGGTGCAGGTTCCGGCGACAGCGGCACCGGCACCGGCACCGGCAGCACGGTGGGTGCCGCGGCCGGTGCGTGCGGTGGTGACCACGACTGGGAGGTCCGCCAGCAGCTCCACTACGCCCAGGTCTGGCGCGACATCCCGAAGCCCGCGGTCGCGGCGGTCCAGGGCCGGTGCATGGCCGGCGGGGTGTTGCTCTGCTCCCCCTGCGACCTGGTCGTCGCCGCCGACGACGCCGAGTTCGCCCGTCCCGTGACCGGCACGGGCGGCGGCCCGGCCACGGCAGACGGCGCGGCACAGGTAGGCGACCCGGTCACGGCAGGCGGCCCGACTTCGGTGGGCGCTCCGGCCGGGGCCGGCAGCTCGGCTTCGGCATGCGCCATCCTGACCGCCGCGCAGGCTCAGGACCTCGGCCTCGTCACCACGGTCGTGCCGCTCGCCGCGCTGCATCGCACGGCCCTCGCGCTGGCCCGCGACCTGGGCGCGAGCCGGTGACCATCCAGCCGTAGCCACCCGACGAACGCCGCTGGACGCCTGAGCGTGATGGCCAGGGAGGCTCGCACCGCCACGCAAAACCGGTAGTTCATACCAAAAGGCCCGCAGACTCGCCAGGCGACCCGCAAGAACGAAGGATTTTAGTCGTCGGAACAACCAAAATTCTTCGCTCTTGCGACTCGCCAAACCTCCGCTGGCCTCAGGCGGCGCGGGCCTGGCGGTCGTCCAGGATCACCACCAGCGTGACCAGCGCCCACACCGGCAGCGCCGCCAGGACCGCGAACCAGGGCAGTGGCAGCCCGGCCGCGGCCGCGGCGGCGATGGCGGCCAGTGCGCCGCAGGCGACGATGACGACACCGAGGCCGGTGATCGGGAACGCGTGCAACGGGGCGTGCAACACCCACACCAGCAGCAGGAACGCGATGACCGGCAGCGCGATCGCGAACCCGACGACACCGTCGGACACCTTGATGTGGTGGACGAGCGTCTCCGCCGCCACCTCCAGACCGGCACCCAGCGCGGCCAGCGCGGCGAAGACACCGTAATGGCCGTAACCCCAGCCGAACGCCCGCTCCGGGTGGCGGGCCAGCCCGTGCCCGGCGGGGGCCGCGAAGTACAGCCACCAGCATCCGAAGAGCAGCAGCAGCCCGCCGGCACCGAGCAGGACGGTGTCGGTGGTCGCGCCCGCCTCGACGGCCGGCGCGAGCGCCCGGGACGCGGCCAGCACGCTCTCCCCGAGCACGATGATGACGAACAGCCCGTAACGCTCGGCGATGTGATGGGGATGCCAGGACGTCCGGGCCGCGCGCTCGGCCCACGGCGGGACGGCCAGCTCCAGCGGCACGAGTACGAAGAACGCGATCAGCCCGGCGGTGTCCGGCAGCGCGAGCCGGGCGAGCCAGCCGGCCTGGATCACGGCGGTGCCCAGCGCGTAGCGGTACGCGGTCGCCCGGCTGGCCCGATCGCCCCGACCGGCACGCACCCACTGCGTGACCATCGCGACCCTCATGATCACGTAGCCGACGGTGACGGCGGTGTAGTCGGTGTCGTCGAAGGCGGCCGGCACGCCCGCCGCGAGCACCAGCACCCCGGCCATCTGCAGCAGGGTCAGCAGCCGGTACGGGACGTCGTCGCTGTCATAGGCGGAGGCGAACCAGGTGAAGTTCATCCAGGCCCACCAGATGGCGAAGAAGACCATCACGAAACCGACGACACCGTGGCCCAGGTGGTCGTCGGCCACGGCATGCCCGAGCTCCGCCGCGGCGGCGGCGATGGCCACCACGAAGGTCAGGTCGAACAGCAGCTCCAGCGGGGTGGAGGCCCGGTGCGGCTCCACGGCGGAACGCGCACCCATCGGCAGCCGCCACCGGCGCCCGGCGGCCGGGCTCGCCGGTTCACTCGCCGGTTCAACGGTCTCCGGCATACACGCCCCCTTCGTGGTCGGTCGCTGTGGCATCGTCGCCTACCGGCAGCGAGACACCGAAGGCGGCGCCGCCCTCCGGGGCGTGGCCGGCGAAGGGGGTGCCGCCGAGCCGGCGGGTCAGGCCGGCGACCAGCGCGAGACCCACCCCGGTCGAGACCGGCCGCCGGCCGCGGTAGCGCTCGAACAGCGCCGAACGCTCGAAGGCGACGGCGAGGTCGTCGTCGGTGAGGCCGGGACCACCGTCACGGACCTCGATCACGGCGGTGACCGGGGCGGCGACCGGGTCCGCGCGCAGCGCGATCACCACCGGCTGGCCGGCCGGCACGACCCGCAGGGCGTTCTCGGCCAGGCCGTCCACGATCTGACGGAACCGCATCGGATCAGTGCGGGCGGGCACCGGTACGCCCGGCAGCTCGACCTCGAGACGGACACCGGCAGCCGCGCAGCGGGGGCGCCAGACCGCGGCCGCCTCGGAAACCAGCGCCCGCAGGTCGACCTCGGCGAGATCGACGCGGAAGTCGTCGGCGCCGAGGCGGGCCAGGTCGAGCAGGTCGCTGACCAGCCGGTCCAGGCGCTGGGCCTCGCCGAGAATGATGCGCCCGGTGCTGGCGACGTCGGCCGGTTCGGTCACGGCGTCCGCGAGGGCCTCGGCGAAGCCCCGCACCGCGGTCAGCGGTGTGCGCAGCTCATGCGAGACGGACAGCAGGAACCTGCGCTGGCGGTCCTCGCTCTCGGCGAGCGCGGCGGCGAGACCGTCGAGCGCCGCGCCGACGTCCGCGACCTCCGCCGGCCCGGAACGGATGGTCACCGGCTCCGCGGCCACCCGCTCCGTACGGCCCGACCGCCGCAGACCTCCCAACCGTTCCAGACCTCCCAACCTCGCCGGTTCCAGACCTCCCAACCTCGCCGGACGGCCCGCCCGAGCCGGTGCCGCATGCTCCGAGGCCATGTGCTCCGGGCGCACGGCGGACCGCGGGTCACGGTCTCGGCGCCCCGCGGCGAGCTGGTCGGCCACCTCGGCGAGGCGCCGCAGCGGCCGGGCGAGCCGGCGGGCGAGCAGCAGCCCGACGGCCGTCGCCGCGGCGAGCCCGCCGGCCAGCGCGATCCCGAACCTCCGCAGCATCGCGCCGGCCAGCTCACCGTTCTCGGCCGCGGGCTGCACCAGCGCGATGGCCCCGCCGCCGTCGAGCGGCCTGGCCGCCACGATCACCCGCCGGCCACCGACCGTGCGCGCCGCGCCGACGTCCTGCCCGGCGCCGATCCTGGTGAGGACCTCCGTGGGCAGTTCGAGGCCGTGGCCGGACCCGGGACCCTGGCGGGTGATCGGGCGGCCGTCGGGGGTGACCCGCACGAAGGTCACCCGCTGGGCCGCGATCGTCCGGGCCACCCCGGCTCTCAGGTCCGCCGTGGCGTTCGGCCGGGCGAACAGGGTCGCGACGACGTCCGCCTGCCGGCCGAGCGCGCGGCGGGCCTCGTCGTCCGCGGCGCCCCCGACCAGACCGGCGAAGATCGTTCCGGTGAGCACCACCGCCAGCACCGCGACGGCGGTGGTCGCCAACGCGATGCGCGCGGCGAGGCCGACGGGCCGCCGGCCGTCACGCATCGGCGGTGTAGCCGACGCCGCGGACGGTGCGCAGGGGGCTCGCCGGGCCGAGTTTCGCGCGCAGCTGCGCCACATGGACGTCGACGGTCCGGCTGCCGGCCGCCGCCTGGTAGCCCCAGACCTCCGCCAGCAGGCGGTCCCGGGTGTGCACCAGGCCGGGCCGGCGCATCAGCACCGCCAACAGGTCGAACTCGGTGGCGGTCAGGTTCACCTCCCGGTCGCCGGCCGTCACCCGGCGGCGGTCCACATCCAGCCGGACCTCGCCGGCACGCAGCAGGCGGCCCGGTTCGGAGCCGGAGATCGAGTCCGAGATCCGGTCCGGGCTCGTCCTCGAGTCCGGGGCCCTCCTCGAGTCCGGGGCCATCCTCGGTTCCGGGGCCGTGCCGGGCGCTGGCGCGTCCCGCGCCGACGCGGCTCTGGCCGCGGCCGCCGGGCCGGACGTCCGCCGCAGGACGGCCCGCAGGCGCGCGACGAGCTCCCGCGGGGAGAACGGCTTGGTCAGGTAGTCGTCGGCACCGAGCTCGAGCCCGACGACGAGATCCACCTCCTCGTCCCGGGCGGTCACCATCAGCACCGGAACCCAGTCGCCCTCGGCGCGCAGGGTGCGCAGCAGCTCGCGGCCGTCCAGGCCGGGCAGGCGGACGTCCAGGATCACGGCGGCGGGCGCGAGGGCGCGCGCGGCGGCGAGGCCGGTAGGGCCGTCGGTGCTGATCTGGACCTCGAAACCCTCCCGGGCGAGGTACATGCGGATGAGCGCGGCGATGTGCGCCTCGTCCTCGATCACGAGGATCAGGTCGGCGCGGTCGTCCCTGTCCGCGGGCACGCGGGTATCCACCGGTCTGAGTGTGCTTGCCGCGGTCGGCCGCGCCGGCACCGGCTGCGCTCGCCTACCTGTATCGACCTCGCGATCCGTGCCCGCCCGCCACGCGGCGACCCACCGGGGATCCCGCGCCCCCGCACAGCGCCAGCAATTCATGCTATTAGCCGCAAATAGGACGGATAGTCGTTTGACAATCCGCAAGAAGGAAGGATTTTGGTCGTTGTAGCAGCCAAAATCCTTCCTCCTTGCTCAGCGGATGCGGCGGAAGCGGCGGAAGCGGCGGCCCGAGGCTCGGGATTCTGCGACCGGACCGGATGCACCCGCATGACCGGCTGATCAGAGGAACGCCAGGCGGGGAAGGCGCGCGTCCGAGCCGAGGACGACGTCCGCCTCGGTGCCGAGCACGCCTTCCAGCAGGGTCGCGTACACCGAGCGGAAGTCGGTGGTCACCCGCAGGTCGCCGTCGTCGAGCGCGGTGAGGCTGGGCTGCTCGCCGAAGCAGCCGCCGCGCACCGGGTGGCCCAGGATCAGCACGGGGCCCGCCGTTCCATGGTCGGTTCCTCCGCTGGCATTGGGCACGACCCGCCGGCCGAACTCCGAGTAGACCATCGTCGTCACCGCGCCGGCCCGCGGGCCGGCGGCCAGGGCCCGGTCGAAGCGGGTCAGCGCGGCGTCGAGCTCGCGGAGCAGGCGGGCGTGGGTGCCGCTTTCGGCGGCGTGGGTGTCGAAGCCTCCGAGGCTCACCGAGTAGACCCGGGTCGGGACCCCCGCGCCGATCGCCCGGGCCACCACGTCGAGCTGCACGCCCAGCTCACCGCCATCGCCTCCATCCCCGGCGGCACCGGCACCACCGGCGGCGCCGGCAGCGGCGTCGTCACCGCCGGTCGCCGCGCCCTCGAGCTGGCCGGAGGTCCCCGCGGCGCGCTCGGGGGCGTCGGCCAGCACCGGCCCGAGCGCTCCGGCGACCGTGAACATGTCGGCCCCGGACCGCGCCACCCGGGCCCGCAGCGGGCTGTCGGCCGGGTCGGGGCGGTACAGCGTCCGCAGCAGCTCCCCCTCCCGGCCGTCCGGCGCGGCGAACTGGCCGGTGGGGACGGCCGCGCCGACCGCGTGCTCGCCGACGAGCAGTGGGGGGAGCGTCGGCCCGATCGCCAGCGCGAGCAGCGGATCACCGCCGGACGACCCGGCGCGCGTCGCCGTGGCGTCCAGCCACCGCCCGATCCAGCCGGAGGTGGACGCCGTGCGCGGCGACGCCGACTGCCAGATGGCCATCGACCGGAAGTGGCTGTGGTCCGGCTCGGGGTACCCGACTCCGGACACGACCGCGAGCCGGCCCGCGTTCCACAACCCGGCGAGGCCGGACAGCGCCGGGGCGAGCGCGAGGCCGTCGGCGAGCGGGTGGACGTCCTGGGCCGCCGCGGCGAGATCGCCGCGGGCGGTGCGGTACGCCGGGTCCTCGATGGGCACGACGGTGTCGAGCCCATCGTTGCCGCCGTAGAGGGTGACGATCACGAGAATCCCGGTGCCGTCCGCGAGCGGTCGCCGGGTCGCCGCGTCGTGCAGGACATCCCAGCTGACGGCCCCGGCCCCGGCGGCGACGGCCGCCGCCCCGGTCACGCCGGAGGCGAGGAGGAAACGGCGGCGGCTCAGCGGCATGGCGGTCCTTCCGGGTCGGGACGGGTTCGCGGTTCGGTGTCAAGGCCGCGGTTCGGAGCCGGGCCGCGGTTCGGAGCCGGGGCCGGAGCCGCGGTTCGGAGCCGGAGCCGGGGCTGGGATCGGGATCGGGATCGGTCAGGTGACGACGTACTCGGGGGCGAGCAGGGCAAGGGTGACCAGCTGCCGCGGGTCGTCCCGGGCCGCCGACAGCGCGTCGCGGGTGCGGGTGCTCCACGCCGGCACCGAGAGCAGGCGGGCCACGGCGTCGACCCGTTCACCGGGCGGGACGTCCGCCACCGGCGACAGGTCCGCCAGGCCGGTGACGGCGGTGGCGAACCGGGTCCGGGTCAGGCTCGCCGCGGTCGTAAGCCAGGCGCCGCCGGCCGGCCAGCCACCGACGCTCGGCGGGACGAACGGGACCTGCCCGAGGCCGCGCAGCACCGCGATCAGGCGGCTCGGCGCCGCCGCACCCGCCGCACCCGTCGCCGCCCCCGGCTCCGGCACCGCGAGCCGCAGCGCGCGGAGCACACCGACGACGTACTCAACCGGCTGGACGACCAGCCCCCCGGCGGTGGCGCGCAGGCCCGGCGCGAGCAGCAGCGCGCGCAGGGCCGCGCCGGTGTCGAGACCGGGACCGTAGGCGGCCAGCAGCCCGGCGATCGCCGGATCGCCCGGTGCCACCGGTGCCGCATACCGGCTCCACAGCCGGGAGCACACCCAGCGCGGGGACGCCGGCGCGTGCGTCACCAGGTCGATGACGTCCTCGCCGCCGAGGTTCCCGGTATGCCCCAGCACGGTTTTGGTGCCGGAGTCGTGCTGGCGGGCCAGCACGGTGAACCGCCCGGACCGGTCGGCCCGCCAGCCGGTGAACGCCCGCGCGGCCTCGCGGACGTCGGTCTCGCCGTACGCGCCGATACCGAGGGTGAACAGCTCCATCAGCTCGCGGGCGAAGTTCTCGTTCGCGTTGGCCTTGACGTTGCGGCCGGCGTCCAGCCAGAGCAGCATCGCCGGGTCCTGGGCGACCGCAAGCGTCAGCTCGTCGAACCGGCCGCGGCCGGCGCGGCGGAGGATCTCGTTCTGCGCCAGCATCAGGGCCGGTGACCGCACCTTCTGGATGGAGGTGGCGAAGTGGCCGTGCCAGAAGAGGGTCAGCTTCTCGGTGACCGGGTCGGCAGTCGCCACCATGCGGCGCAGCCACCAGCCGATCAGCGCCTCGGTGCGCTCCCGCAGGCCCTTCGCGTAGGCTGCGCGGGCCGCCTTGTCGGCGAGGTCCGGTGGTCGGTGGTCGGCCTCCTGGTCGAGGTCGGGTGGTGCCGCCGCGGCGGGATCCGGGCGGTCGCGTGCTCGCAGCAGGCTGTCGACGGTCGCCTCGAAGCCGGCCTTCTCGGCGGCGTCGAGCTCGTCCGGGCGGGCGCCGAAACCGGCCCGGCGGAACAGCAGCGCGAGCGCCGCCCGCCCCTCGGCCGGTGCGGGCGGGCTGGCCCGGCCCGGTGTGGTGGCGGCTGGGCCGGATGTGGTGGCGAGAGCCATGGCACCGAGGATGGCGGCGCGACATCAGGAACCGGCGAGGGTCCTGTTCGGGTTCGGTAAGGATTCGCCGGTAGCGCCGTTGCGATCAGGGGATCATTGGGCCGGGCCCGAGCCGAGGGCCGAGGGCCGAGGGCCGACGCAGGCCGGCCCATCCGCCGGGCACCCGGACAGATCCAGCTCAATGTCACTCTTGGCGACTGAATGACATCCGGAATGTGATGTTCATTCGTGGCGAATCAGATGCACAGTAGGGCTCGGCGCGGGATTGTCTGTCATGGCGGATCCGCCGGGTCCCGCCGCCGTCCCGCTCAGCCTCGTCCAGTGGAAGGTCGACCGATGCACTTCGAACTCACGTCGGATCAGGAGCAGCTCAGGGCCGGGGCGCGCGAGCTCGCCCGCAGCTTCGGGGACGACTACTGGGCGGACAAGGACCAGAAGTGCGAGTTCCCGTGGGAGTTCTACAACGCGTTCGCCGAGGGCGGCTGGCTCGGCATCGCCATCCCGACGGAGTTCGGCGGCGGCGGGCTGGGCATCACCGAGGCGGCGCTGCTGCTGGAGGAGATCGCGGCGTCGGGCGCCGGCATGAACGGGTGCAGCACGATGCACCTGACGATCTTCGGCCTGAACACCATCGTCAAGCACGGCAGCGCCGACCTGCAGAAGGAGATCCTGCCGAAGGCGGCGGACGGCTCCCTGCACGTCTGCTTCGGGGTGACCGAGCCGAACGCCGGTACCGACACCACCCGCATCTCCACGTTCGCCCAGCGTGTCGACGGCGGCTATGTGATCAACGGCCGGAAGGTCTGGATCACCAAGGCCGGCGACTCGCAGAAGATGATCCTCATCACACGGTCGACGAAGCGTGAGGAGGTCACCCGTCCCACCGACGGAATGACGCTGTTCCTCATCGACATCGACCGGGAGAAGATCGACCTGCGGGCCATCCCGAAGATGGGCCGCAACGCCGTCTCCTCCTACGAGGTGTTCATCGACAATCTGTTCGTTCCGGAGAGCGCGCGTATCGGCGAGGAGGGCAAGGGCTTCAAGTACCTGCTGGACGGGCTCAACCCGGAGCGCATCCTGCTCGCCCACGAGGCACTGGGGATCGGGCGCGCGGCCATCGAGAAGGCGACCCGGTACGCCAGGGAGCGGGTCGTGTTCGAGCGGCCGATCGGCCAGAACCAGGGCGTCGCCTTCCCGCTCGCCGAGGCCCAGATCCGGCTCGACGCCGCCGAGCTGATGGCGCGCCAGGCCGCGTGGCGCTACGACCAGGGCCTGCCCTGCGGGCCGCAGGCGAACATGGCGAAGTGGCTGTGCGCCGAGGCCGGGTTCCAGGCCGCCGACCAGGCCGTCCAGACCCACGGCGGGATGGGCTACGCCCGGGAGTACCACGTGGAGCGCTACTTCCGGGAGTCCCGCGTCATGCGGATCGCGCCGGTCAGCCAGGAGATGGTGCTCAACTACGTCTCCCAGCACGTGCTCGGCCTGCCCAAGTCGTACTGAGCCCCAGGTCCCGGAAGGCCGGCGGGTCCCCTCCCGCCGGCCCCGGGAGCGCCGGGCTCAGGCTCGGGTGGAGCTCAGGCCCGGGTGGAGGAGACGAACTCCAGCAGGTCGGTGCTCAGCCGTTCCCGGAAGGTGACGGCCAGGCCGTGCGGACCGCCCTCGTACACCTTGAGCGTGGCGTCCTTGATCAGCTCCGCCGAGCGCTTCCCGCCGACCTCGAAGGGAACCACCTGGTCGTCGTCGCCATGGATGACGAGGGTCGGCACGTCGAACGCGGCCAGGTCCGGCCGGAAGTCCGTCGCCGAGAAGGCGGCCACGCACTCGTAGGAGCTGCGCAGGCTGGACTGCATGCCCTGGGCCCAGAAGGAGTCACGGGCCCCCTGCGAGACGTTGCTGCCGGGCCGGTTCGCGCCGAAGAACGGGCCGTCGGCGAACTCGCGGTAGGCCTGGGCGCGGTCGTTGACCAGGCTGGTGCGGATCCCGTCGAAGACCTCGATCGGCAGGCCCTCGGGGTTGTCGTCCGTCCGCAGCATGAACGGCGGCACCGCGGAGACCAGCGCGACCTGCGCCACCCGGAACGTGCCGTGCCGGCCGACGTAGCGGGTCACCTCTCCCCCGCCCATCGAGAACCCGACCAGCGTCACGTCGTGCAGATCGAGGTGGTCGATCAGGGTCGAGAGGTCGTCGGCGAAGGTGTCCATGTCGTTGCCGTCCCACGGCTGCGACGAACGGCCGTGCCCGCGGCGGTCATGCGCGACGACGCGGTAGCCGTGGGCCGCGAGCGCGGCCGCCTGGGACTCCCAGCTGTCCGCGTTCAGCGGCCAGCCGTGGCTCAGTACCACGGGACGCCCCGTGCCCCAGTCCTTGTAGTAGATCTCGGTTCCGTCCTGCGTCGTCACGGCCGCCACGATCGTCCCCTTCTCCGCGTGGGTGGGTGGGGGTTACCTCCCCCTCTCTCACGCTAGGCCCGCCCACGGGAGAACGCGCACCGATCAGGCACCGGCCGACACCGTTCGGGCGAGGCCCGGCGAGGCCCGGCGAGGCCCGGCGAGGCCCGGCGAGGCCCGGCGAGGCCCGGCGAGGCCCGGCGAGGCCCGGCGAGGCCCGGCGAGGCCCGGCGAGGCCCGGCCGGCGGCTGCGCGGGCAGCCGCCGGCCGGCTCAGGCGGCTGTCAGGCCGCGGCGGGCCGGCGGCGCCACGGCCGGAGCAGGCCGCCGGGATCGCGGGCGACCACGCCCGTCACCGCTCCCGAGACGGCACCGCTGACGGTGCCGGTCATCATCGCCGTCACCGCGGCCGCGGCGGTGGGCAGGCGCTGGGCCGGCACGCTGACCCGGGCCCGCGGGGCGCAGTCACGCAGCGCGGCGAGCTCGTCCAGCCACAGCTGCGCGAACCGGTCGTGGTTCGGCACGCTGTCGCTGGCGACGACCATGACGCCGACCCGGTCGTCGACACCGAACATCGCCACGGCCAGATGCTGGCGCCCGACCAGCAGCGGGCCCATGCCGATCAGGCCGGTCATCCGCCGGCCGGCGACGGACAGCGGGCCGCGGATGGTCCGCGCGTTGGTCGCGACCAGCGCCATCTTGCTGATCTGGGTCGGGTAGCTGCCGACACTCGCGAGCATGCGCTTGCTGGCGAACCGCGCCATGGCCGGGAAGTGGGCCCGCTCCACCAGGCCGAGGCCGCCCTTCTTCATCCGCGCGGTCGCCTCGGCTGTCCGGGCGAGGCGCCGGGCCGGGTCGGGCTCGCCGCAGTACAGCGGAACCCGCACCCCGGTGTTGAAGTTCGACAGGACGTCCTGCTCGGCCAGCGTGCGGATGCTCACCGGCATGAGCGCGTGGACGGGGCGTGACCCGCTCTCCCAGTCGGCCGGTGACCAGGCGCGCAGCGCGCCGGCGACCGCGGCGAGGTACACGTCGTTCACGGTCACCCCGTGCTGGCGGGCGATCGACCGCAGGGTGCTCAGCTCGGTGGTGACCCAGCTGTGCCGCGCGGGGCCGGACGGCGGGCCGCCCCAGCCGGCGAGGCGGCGGGTCGGCAGCAGGCAGCCGATGCCGCGGCTGACGAACTTCGCGTACTCGACCGGGCGGGGGCGGCGGATCGTCTCCGGCAGGCCCAGGTCGATCCGGTCGCTCTCCCCGAAGAGCAGGTACATGACGCGGTAGAGCGCCATCCCGTCCTGCTGGATGTGGCTGGAGCGGTAGACCATCGCCGTCCGGGTCGCCGCCGGGTCCGGGTCGCGAAGCAGGTAGAGCATCCACGGCGGCCGGGTCATGTCGACGGGCCGGCTGACGATGCTGTCGACGGCCGCCTGCAGCCGGGCGTCACCGAAGCCCGGGTCCCCGCCGGTGCGTGCGTCGGCGGCGGCGCCTTCCCCTGCGCCGGCACCGGAGTCGACACCCGCGTCGGCACACGCGTCGGCGGGAGGCAGGTCGACGACGACGATGTGGTGGTCGAGGTCCACCCCGGGGTCGGAGACCCAGCGGGTCTCCTTCGCCGAGGATCCCCGCTCGGGCGACCAGATCGTCACGGTCTCCAGCCGGTCGGTCAGCATTCGCGCCCGCGGGTCGCGCAGCCGTTCGGCGATGTGCGCCCGCAGCTCGTCGATGCCCACCTGGGGACCGTCGAAGAACAGCAGGGCGCCGATGTCCTGGTGCTCCCCCGGATTGCGGTCGACGAACGCGAGATACGCCCGGTCGCCGGGGGTCAGCGGGCGCACGTGCGCCGGCGTGTAGTCGGTCTTCCTGAGCGCGCCGAGCAGAGCCATCAGACGCTCCCCCAGCCCGTCCGCGGGCGGTGGGTACAGGTCTGGACCGTCCGGTCCTCAGCCCTGACAAATGAGCGCAACTGTGCGCAAAACGTACCTATACCCATGAACCAATTACAACTGGTCACCAACGCGGTAAGCGTCGCTGTGTCGGACGTCTCCACGCCAGCGTTGTGACACGCACGGCAAGAGGGTTGTCGCAAGTAGCAATGAAGAAGGGTGAGCTGCGGATACGCCGCGTTCCCTCATGACAACGGTACAACCGGCCCGCGGGCACCTAGGTGGCTCGGCACCGGCGCGACGGCGGCGAGCGACTCAGTTCCAGTGCGCCGCGAGGCTCAGTTCCAGTGCACCGCGAGGCCGTCCCGACGCCCGAACCGCTCCAGGTGCGAGCCCACGACGTCCTTCACCACGTCGAGCAACTCGGGTTGCCCTTCGGCGGGGCCAGACGGTCCGGGCGGGTCCGGGCCTGGGCCCCGTCACCCCGACCACCTGCCCGGAAATCCGCCGGTAAAAGACCCGGCCCGACCTGGGACGGGAAGGCGACAACACCGGAGGGCACCTTCGGCAGGCACTCCCGAGACGCTGGTCACAGCCCTCCAGAAGGCGCCGCGGAGCACGTTCACCCAGGATTCCCTCCGGCGGGGGCCCCGATTCCCGGCCGTGCTGGACGAGCCGGCGGCCACGGCGCCCGCATCGCGCCGTCCTAGGCCTTTCTCCCCGCGAACGGGCCGCCCAACCACGAGCCACCAGAGCTCTGACCAGGCATAACCCGTGCCCGCGCCGGGTTCCGGACGAACCCTGCGCGGCAACGGAAATCGATTTCAGCCGCAGCGGCGGCCTTCTTTTCCGGCAGCATCCCGAGTTCCCCGGGCTTTCTTCCGACGGCCGGCCACACCATTCTCCGGCGATTTCCGGCACGGCTCCGAGCAGGCCCCAGGGTGATTCTGAACACGATCCGCCCCCGCACCCGAGGCGGAAAATCGGTTGGCAGCGACCGACCACCGCCGCAGTTCTGGTCCGCCACCACAACCGCCTCCGCCACCAACCGCCGAAGGTGGACCTTGACGATCCTCGACGCCAACACCACCCCCGGGCTCGCCGGGCAGCCGAGCTCCCACGGCCCGCGGCGCGACGCCGCGCCGCTGCTGCCCGAGCGTGAGCCGGTCCGCGTACTCGGGACGGAGGCGGCCGGCACGGTCGACCCCGACCTGCTGCGCGATCTGCACCGCCGCCTGGTGCTGGGGCGCCGTTTCAACCAGCAGGCCACCACGCTCGCCCGGCAGGGCAGCCTCGCGGTGTACCCGTCGTCCACCGGGCAGGAGGCGTGCCAGATCGCCGCCGCGATGGTGCTGCGCGAGACGGACTGGCTGTTCCCCACCTACCGCGACACCCTCGCGGTGATGGCCCGGGGCGTGGCGCCGATGGACGTCCTGGCGCTGATGAGGGGTCACACGCACTGCGGCTACGACCCGCGCCGGCACCGGACGGCCCCGCTGTCGACCCCGCTGGCGACCCAGGCCTGCCACGCGGTCGGGCTCGCGCACGCGGCCCGGCTACGGGCCGCCGGCGATCCGGGTGGTGGTCACGACGTGGTGGCGCTCGCACTGATCGGCGACGGCGGGACCAGCGAAGGCGACTTCCACGAGGCACTGACCTTCGCCGGGGTGCTCAACGCGCCCGTGGTCTTCCTCGTGCAGAACAACGGCTACGCGATCTCGGTGCCGCTGGCCCGGCAGAGCGCGGCGCCGACGCTGGCGCACAAGGCGGTCGGCTACGGCATCACCGGCCGTCTGGTCGACGGCAACGACGCGCCCGCCGTGCATGCCGTGCTCGGCGCCGCCGTCGAGCACGCGCGGGCGGGCCGGGGCCCGGTCCTCGTCGAGGCCATCACCTACCGACTGGACGCGCACACCAGCGCAGACGACGCGACCCGTTACCGGACGTCCGAGGAGGTCGAGGCCTGGCGCGCCCGCGACCCGCTCACGCTGCTGGAACGGCACCTGCGCGGCGCCGGCCTGCTCGACGACGCGGGCCTGGCCGCCGTGACCGCCGCCGCCGAGGAGCTGGCCGCCTCGATGCGGGCCGCGGTGGCGCGGGCGGAGGAGCCCGACCCGCGGTCCCTGTTCGCCCATGTCTACGCCGAGCCGACCAGCCAGCTCCGGGAGCAGGCCGCGGACCTGGCCGCCCGGCTCGCGGACGAGGCCTCGACCCCCGCGACGCACGCGACGCACGCCGAGGCCCGGGCATGAGCGGCACCGGCGGAACGACCATGGTGCAGGCCCTCAACACCGCGCTGCGCGACGCGCTGCGCGAGGACCCCGACGTGCACCTGCTCGGTGAGGACGTCGGCGCCCTCGGGGGTGTCTTCCGGGTCACCGACGGGCTCGCCGCCGAGTTCGGGACCCAGCGCTGCCTGGACACCCCGCTGGCCGAGGCGGGCATCCTCGGCACCGCCGTGGGCATGGCCATGTACGGCCTGCGCCCGGTCGTGGAGATGCAGTTCGACGCCTTCGCCTACCCGGCGTTCGAGCAGCTCGCGTCGCATGTCGCCAAGATGCGCAACCGCACGGCGGGCCGGCTGCCGCTGCCCGTCACGATCCGGATCCCCTACGGGGGCGGCATCGGCGGGGTCGAGCACCACAGCGACTCCAGCGAGGCGTACTACGCCCACACCCCGGGCCTGCACGTCGTCACGCCCGCGACGGTCGCCGACGGCTACGGTCTGCTGCGCGCCGCGATCGCCTCCGACGACCCCGTGGTCTTCCTGGAGCCCAAGCGCCTGTACTGGTCCAGCGAGCGGTTCCCACCGACCGCGGTGGCGCCGATCGGCCAGGCGGTGGTACGCCGGGCCGGCACCGACGCGACCCTGCTGACCTACGGGCCGTCACTGCCGGTGTGCCTGCGGGCCGCCGAGGCCGCCAGCGCCGAGGGCCTGGAGCTCGCCGTCGTCGACCTGCGCTCACTGGTGCCGTTCGACGACGAGACGGTCTGCGCGGCGGTGCGCGCCACCGGGCGTGCCGTGGTGGTGCACGAGTCGGTCGGGTTCGCCGGGATGGGTGCGGAGATCGCCGCCCGGGTGACCGAACGCTGCTTCCACCACCTGGCCGCCCCGGTACTGCGGGTGACCGGGCTCGACATCCCGTACCCGGCGCCGCTGCTCGAACATCACTACCTGCCCGGCGTGGACCGGATCCTCGACGCCGTCGCCCGACTCCAATGGGAGCAGTGACCTCCGTGGCCGCGGTACGCACCTTCGCCCTGCCCGATCTCGGGGAGGGACTGACCTCCGCCGAGATCGTCCGCTGGCTCGTCGCGGTCGGGGACGTGATCGTCGTCGACCAGCCGGTGGCCGAGGTCGAGACGGCGAAGGCCGTCGTCGAGGTCCCCTGCCCACACGGCGGTGTGATCACCTCCCTGGCTGGGCCCGCCGGCAGCCAGCTCCCGGTCGGCGCGCCCCTGGTCACCGTGGCTGTCAGCGAGGCCGTGGACGAGGCCGCCGCCGGCGAGGCCCCGGCCGGCCCGCCGCAGCCTTCAACCGGCCCGGCGCAGCCTCCGGTCGCCCCGGCGCAGGCTCCGGTCGGCCTGGTTGCAGCGCCCGACGCCGGCGGTCCCGATTCCGGGGGCCCAGGCAGTGGCGGCTCGGGCAGCGTGCTCGTCGGGTACGGCGTCCGGGACGAGCTCGGTGGCTTCGGCACCGCGGGCGGCACCGCGACCGTGACCGGCGCGCCGCCGCCCCGGACGGTCGCCAAGGTCATCTCACCGCTGGTCCGCCGGCTCGCGCGCGACCACGCCATCGACCTGACCAGGCTCACCGGCAGCGGACCGGACGGCCTGATCCGCCGTGGGAATGTCGAAAGCGCCATCGCCGCCAGCCGGTCCGCGCAGCCGACGACATCCACGCATCCGGCGACATCCGCCCAGCCGGCGACATCCGCCCAGCCGGCGACATCCACCCAGCCGCTGGCCGGGGCCGGGACGGGCACCGGGACGGGCGCGATCACCGGGCCCGGCGGTTCCGCGGAACCGTCCGTCGTCACCCTCAGCCCGCTGGCCCGGCACGCGGCGGAGACCTTCGTCCGTAGCCGGCGCGAGGTCGCCGACGCCACCTGCTGGGTCGACGCGGACGCGACCGCCCTGCTGGCGGCCAAGAAGGAGCTGAACGAGGGCACCGGCGGCGGAGCCGGGGCCGGGGCCGCGCCGGCGGACGGCGTTGCACCGACGGACGGCGCCATCGGCCTGCTCGCGATCATCGCGCGGATCTGCGTCGCCGCGCTGCTGCGCTTTCCCGACCTGAACTCCCAGGTCGTCACAGATCTGGACGGGCGGGCGACGGCGGTGCGCCGCCACGGTGCCGTCCACCTGGGCTTCGCCGCGCAGACGCCGCGCGGCCTGGTCGTCCCGGTGGTCCGTGACGCGCACGCCCGCAGCACCGCCGCGCTCGCCGCCGAGATCACCCGGCTGACCGCGGCGGCCCGGGCCGGCCGGCTCACCCCCGCCGACCTCGCCGGCGGCACGTTCACGCTGAACAACTACGGCGTCTTCGGCGTCGACGGTGCCACGCCGATCATCCACCACCCCGAGACCTCGATGATCGGCATCGGCCGGATCGTCCCCCGGCCGTGGGTGGTGGACGGGGCGCTGGCGGTCCGCAGCGTCACACAGCTGTCGTTCACCTTCGACCATCGGGTCTGCGACGGGGCGACAGCGGGATCGTTCCTGCGGTTCGTCGCGGACGCCGTCGAGGCGCCCACCCGCCTGCTGAGGTTCCTTTGACGACCCGCCCGGTCCTGCCGGTGTTCGACGTTCCCCGGCAGGCCGGCGACAGCCGCCGCCGGCCCCGTCCGGGAAAGGATCTTTTGCCTGCTCACCCGCAGCGATGCACCTACCTCGGGCCGGAGGGCACCTTCACCGAGGCCGCGCTGGGCACGCTGCCCGAAGCCACCACCCACGAGCTGTTCCCGTCCGCGACGGTGGCCGCCGCACTGGACGCCGTACGCGACGGCGACGCCGCGGCGGCGCTCGTGCCGATCGAGAACTCGGTGGAGGGGCCGGTGACCGCGACCCTCGACGAGCTCGCCACCGGCCAGCCGCTCACGATCCGTCGGGAGGTCCTGCTACCGATCAGCTTCGCGCTGCTGGTCCGTCCGGGCACCACCCTGGACGACGTCAAGAGCGTCACCGGTCATCCGGTCGCCCAGGCGCAGGTGCGGCGCTGGCTCGCCCGGCACCTCCCGCACGCCGTGTGGGAGTCGGCGGCGTCCAACGCCGAGGGAGCCCGGCTGGTCCGGGACGGCCGTTACGACTGCGCCTTCGCCGGCGAGTTCGCCGCGCGCCGCTACGGGCTGGAGGCCCTGGTCACCGACGTCAACGACGCCGCCACCGCGACGACCCGCTTCGTCCTGCTCGGGCCGCCGGGCCGGGCCGCGGCGCCGACCGGCCGGGACAAGACCTCGGTGGTCGTGTGGCCGGAGGCCGACGGCCCCGACGCACTGCTGGAGGTGCTGCGGGAATGGGCCGTACGCGGGGTCAACCTGCTGCGGGTCGAGTCCCGGCCGACCGGCGAGGGCCTCGGCCGGTACTGCTTCTCCATCGACGCCGAGGGCCACATCGGCGACCGGCCGGTCAGCGAGGCCCTGATGGGCCTGCACCGCATCAGCCGCAAAATCCGCTACCTGGGATCATACGAACGCGCGGACCGGGCGGACGCGACGATGCAGGCCCGCCGGGCCGAGCGGAGGTTCGCGCTGGCGGCGGACTGGCTCGCCCGGTGCCTGCACGGTCTCGGCGACAACACGGAGCCCTGACCTGGGAGACGGCGACGGGGGACGGGGGTGGGTGGCGTGGCCGATGGCGGCCCGATGTCCGGGGTGCGGGTGCTGGAGGTCGCCACCCATGTGTTCGGGCCGGTGGCGAGCGCGGTCCTGGCCGAATGGGGTGCCCAGGTCGTCAAGGTCGAGCATCCCCGGACGGGCGATCCCTACCGGGCCCTGACCACCGTCGGACTGCATCCCGAGTACCGGGGGGTCGATCCCTACTTCCAGTCCGCGAACCGGGGGAAGCGGTCGGTCGGCATCGACCTGACCCACCCGCGGGGACGTGAGCTGCTCGACCGGCTCCTGGCCGGCAGCGACGTGTTCGTGACCAACCTGCGTGAGGGCGCCCGGCGCCGGCTGGGCATCGACGTCGACGACATCCGCGCGCGGCACCCGTCGATCGTCTACGTCCGGGCGAGCGCGTTCGGTGCCCGCGGGCCGGACGCGCACCGCGGCGGCTACGACGCCGGCGCGTTCTGGGCCCGCAGCGGCATGCAGCACCTGCTCGGCTCACCGGGCACGGCGGATGCGGCGGGCACGGCGGACACGGCGGACGCACAGTGGCCGGGGCCGCCGCGGCCGGCCTTCGGGGATCTGGTCGCCGGGCTGGCACTGGCCGGCGGGGTCAGCGCCGCCCTGTACCGCCGGGCGACGACCGGGGAGGGCGCGCTCGTCGACGGATCACTGCTGGCCGCGGGCCTCTGGCAGGTTCAGCCGGACATCATCAACGCCTGGATCGAGCAGGCCGAACGCTCAGCCGCGCAACCCGCCAGCGGCCCCGCGGAACCGGACGGCACCGCGGAACCAGACGGCTCCACCGGCCCCCGGTCCGTCCGGCGCCGGGCCTGGAATCCGCTGATGCTGCCGTACCGGACCGCCGACGGCCGTTTCGTCGCGCTGATGATGTTGTCCCCGGACCGCAACTGGCCCGCGCTCTGCGATGCCCTGGGCCGGTCCGACCTGGCCACCGACCCGCGTTTCGTGGACCTCGACGCCCGACGCCGCAACGCTCCCGCCTGCGTCGACGAGCTCGACGCGATCTTCGCCGCGCGCCCGCTGGCGGCCTGGCGGGAGGCCCTCGCCGGATTCGGGGGCGAATGGGCGGTCACCCAGCATCCGGGTGAGGTGCACGATGATCCGCAGGTGGCCGCCAACGGTTATGTCTCCGAGGTCGAGACGGGCGGCGGCTTCGGGATGCCGATGGTCACGACCCCCGTGCAGTTCGACGGACGTCCAGGAAGCCCTTCCCGCGCGCCCGAACACGGCGAGCACACCGAGGACGTCCTGCTCGAACTCGGGCTGAGCTGGGAGGAGATCCTGCGCCTCAAGGAACACGGCGCGATCCTCTGACGGCAGCTCACCCATCCCCTGCGGCTCGGCCCGGCTCGGCCCGGCTCGGCTCGGCGGAAGAGTGAAGGCTTTGGGTCGTTCCAGCAGCCAGAATCCTCCACTCCTGCCCGGCGGCAACGGCAGCGACCGGGATCCAGGGCGGCGGACCGCCAGACGATCGGTTGGGCGCAACTACTCCCCTGTCAGCCACAATGTGGCTAATCTCACCGTCTATGACGCGGGACGAGCACAACGGGGCGCTTCGGCCGTACCAGGAGGTGCGGCCGTCGGAAGAGTTACCCGTCACGTCAGCGTGGTGGAGCCACCCACTCGCCGGGCTCCTCGCCGCGATCCGCGCACGGCCCGCTGGTGCCGCGGTAACGGCTGAATCCGCTGGAACCTCCGGAACCACCGGGGCCGGACGCTCCGGAGCCGGGGCCGGGGCCGGCCGTGCTGGCGCCGACCTCGCCGGCCGGGCCTTCACCGGCCGGAACCTGCGCGGGGCCGACCTGCGCGGGGCCTTTCTCAGCGGCGCCGACCTGCGCGGAGCGGACCTGCGCGGAGCGTGCCTGCGCGGCGCCGATCTGCGGGACGCCGACCTGAGCAGCGCCGCGCTGTCCGGCGCGGACCTGCACGGGGCGCTGCTCGTCGGCACCTTTCTCAGCCGCGCGGACCTGCGCGGCGCCGATCTGGGCCGGGTGTACCTGCGCCGGGCCGATCTGCGTGGCGCCTTTCTCGGGCGCGCCGACCTGCGGGGAGCGGATGCCGCCGAGATCGTCCTGCGCGGTGCGGTCCTGCGGGGCGCCGATGCGACGGGCGCCGTCCTGGACACCATGGACCTGCGGGGGGCGGACCTGCGTGGGCTCCGGCTGGCCGGTGCGCGCCTGCTCCGCGTCGATCTGCGTGGGGCGGACGTCCGTGACACCGACCTCGGCGAAGCCGTCCTCTGCGCCGCCCGGCTTGATCGACTGCGCTGGTCCACGACGACGACCTGGCCCCGCGACGAGTGGGCTCACCGGGTGCGCTCGGCCTCCCATCGGACCTCCCCCGACATGTTCGAGGTCGTCGACGGCTCCGCGCGCTGACCCGCGCCGGTTCCCTTCCTCGCATGACGCTTCGGCCTTACCAGTCGAGTCCGAGACGGGTTCGTCCTACGATCTGCTGATGAGGCTGAGCCTGATGAAGCTGAACCCGCGGCGCATGACCACGGTGTGTGCTCCGAGGTCGGCCTGATGGGCCTGTTCCGGCGCCGCCCGGACGCGGCGCGTGACGACGATCCGGCCCCGACCTTCGGCGGGCGGACACTGAGCCGGCTGTTCGGCGTCTCGTGCACCGAATGCCGGCTCGGGCCGGCGTCGTTCACCCGGGTCGCGGCCGAAGCCTACGCCTGGGCCAACACCCACAACGAGCTGCACCACCCGGCCAGATCCTCTGCCCGGGTCGTCACGCACCGCTGACCACGGCTCGCGGAGCGCGAACTCACCCGCCGCCGACGGCGACGGCGGCCGAGCGCGGTGTCTGGTGAGCGAGAGCCAGATGTTCGCCGGCGAGGTCGATCACGATACCCGACCCGTCCGCCACCTCGCCGGCGACCAGGGCCCGACCGATGCGGGTCTCGACCTCCCGCTGGATGAAGCGGCGCAGCGGCCGGGCGCCGAACACCGGGTCGAAACCCTCCCGGGCGATGAACTCCCGGGCCTCGCCGGTGATCGCCAGTGTGATCCGACGCTCCGCCAGGCGGCAGCGCAGGTCCGCGAGGAGCAGGGTGACGATCCGCTCGATCTCGACCAGGGTCAGCGGCTTGAACAGCACGGTCTCGTCGAGCCGGTTGAGGAACTCCGGCCGGAACCGCTCCCGCAGCTCCGCCGTCACCCGGGAGCGGGCCTCCTCGTCGATGTCGCCGTCCGGCCCCACCCCGTCGAGCAGCCACTGTGAGCCGATGTTCGACGTCATGATGATGACGGTGTCGGAGAAGGAGACCGTGCGGCCGCGGCCGTCGGTGAGCCGGCCGTCGTCGAGGACCTGCAGCAGCGTGTTGAAGACGTCGGCGTGCGCCTTCTCGATCTCGTCGAGCAGGACGACGCTGTAGGGCTTGCGGCGCACGGCCTCGGTGAGCTGGCCGCCCTCCTCGTGGCCCACGTAGCCGGGCGGCGACCCGATGAGCCGGCTGACGGTGTGACGCTCCTGGTACTCGCTCATGTCGATGCGGATCATCGCGTCCTCGGAGTCGAACAGCGCCTCGCACAGCGCGCGGGCGAGCTCGGTCTTCCCGACCCCCGTCGGGCCGAGGAACAGGAACGATCCGACCGGGCGCCGCTGGTCGCGGATGCCGGCCCGGGCCCGGATGACCGCGTCGGCGACCAGCCCGACGGCCTCGTCCTGGCCGACGACCCGCTCGTGCAGGATGTCGTCCAGGCGCAGCAGCTTCTCCCGTTCGCTCTCGACGAGGCGGGAGACGGGGATGCCCGTCCAGCGGGACACGATGTCGGCGATCTCGTCCTCGGTGACCTGCTCGCGCAGCAGCGGCTGGCCCTGCTGGCGCCCGCCGAGCCGGTCCTCCTCTGCGGCGAGGCGCCGGCGCAGGTCGGGCAGCCGCCCATGGCGCAGCTCGGCGGCGGTGTTCAGGTCGTAGGCGCGTTCGGCTTCCTCGGCGCGCCGGCGTACCTGTTCGACCTCCTCGCGCAGGTCCCGCACCCGGCGGATCGCCTGGCGCTCGGACTCCCACCGGGCCCGCATGGCGTCCGCCTCGGCACGCAGATCGGTGAGCTCCTTGCGGAGCTGGTCGAGCCGGGCGACGCTGGCCGGGTCGTCCTCCTTGGCCAGCGCCGCCTCCTCGATCTCCAGCCGGGTGACCCGTCTGGTGGTCTCATCCAGCGCGGCGGGCATGGAGTCGATGTCGGTGCGCAGCATGGCGCAGGCCTCGTCCACGAGATCGATCGCCTTGTCGGGCAGGAACCGGTCGCTGATGTGGCGATGCGACAGCACGGCCGCCGCCACCAGGGCGCCATCCTGGATGCGCACCCCGTGGAAGATCTCGAACCGTTCGCGCAGCCCGCGCAGGATCGAGATCGAGTCGGCGACGGAAGGCTCGTCGACCGCCACCGGCTGGAACCGGCGCTCGAACGCGGCGTCGGACTCGATATGCCGGCGGTACTCCTCCACCGTCGTCGCGCCGATCAGGTGCAGCTCACCGCGGGCCAGCATCGGCTTGAGCATGTTCCCGGCATCCATCGCGCCTTCGGCCGCACCGGCACCGACGACCGTGTGCAGCTCGTCGACGAACAGCAGGATCCTGCCCTGCGCGGCCTTGACCTCGGCCAGGACCGCGGTGAGCCGCTCCTCGAACTCCCCGCGGTACTTCGCCCCGGCGATCAGCGCCGCCAGGTCCAGCCGGAACACGATCCGGTCGCGCAGCCCCTCGGGGACGTCCCCGAGGTGGATGCGCTGGGCGAGGCCCTCGACGATCGCCGTCTTGCCCACCCCCGGGTCACCGAGCAGCACCGGGTTGTTCTTCGTCTTCCGGGAGAGGATCTGGATCACCCGGCGGATCTCGGCGTCCCGCCCGATGACCGGGTCCAGGCGGCCCTGCGCCGCGGCGGCGACCAGGTCCTGGCCGTACTTCTCCAGCGCCTCGTAGGTCGCCTCCGGGTTCGGCGAGGTCACCCGCTGGTTCCCACGGATCCCGGTGAGGGCGGCGAGCAGGTGCTCCCTGGTCACGCCGCTGCCGGTCAGCAGACGCCCGGCCGCGGTGGTCGGGCCCTCCTCGGCGAGGGCGAGCGCGAGATGCTCCACCGAGACGTAGTCGTCGCGCAGCCGCTCCGCCTCGCGCGCGGCGGTGTCCAGCAGGCGGGCCATCCGCTGGGTCACGTACACCTCGCCCGGCCGCGCACCCGGCCCGGAAACCCGCGGCCGCCGGTCCAGCTCGGCCGTGACCGCCTCCGCCAGCGCGGCCGGGTCGGCGCCGACATCCGCCACCAGCCGCCGGACGAGGCCTTCGGACGGTTCGAGCAGCGCGGCGAGCAGATGCTCGCCGTCGACCTCGGCGTTGCCGTGGCGAACAGCGCGGGCCTGGGCCTCGTCCAGCGCCTCACGGGACTTCTCGGTCAGCCGGTTCATGTCCATCTGTGCAGCACCTCGCCTCGGGCGGGTCGGGCGGCTCGCAACAGCCGTTCCAGATCGTCGATGCGGTCGAGCAGGTCGAGCACGACCCCGGACGCCGTGTAGGTGATCCCGAGATCGCGCCGCAGCCGTTCGATGCGCCCGGCGCGGGCCACCGCCCGCGCTTCCAGGACGTACCGGCCGCCCGGGTCGGTCTCGGCGTCGAGCAGGCCCAGCGCGACCAGCCTGCGTACCAGGTCGGGATGCAGGTGGGTCACGGCGCAGAACGCGTCGAGCTCGAGGCGTTCGGGGTCGCCCGTGTCACCGGGGCGTTCGGGGCGTCCGGGGCCATCAGGGCCTGCGGTGCCGCGGCCCGCGGGACGGTCGCCCCGCGGCTGGACCCGGACGAGCAGCGCGTTCATGCCGCCTCCCTCACCGTCATGCCGCCTCCCTGGGGTTGAAGGAGGAATCCCGGGCGAGCTCGCGGAACAACTCCGTCTCACGTTCCGTCGGGCTGGCCGGGACCATGATCCAAACCTGCGCGTACAGGTCACCGCCGCTCGGTTGTTTCCGTCCGGGCAGGCCCCGGCCTCGCAGGCGCAGCCGGCGGCCGCTGGAGGTGCCCGCCGGCACGGCGAGGCTCACCCGCTCGCCGTCCGGCGTGTCCAGGCTGACCGTGGTCCCCAGCGCGGCCTCCCACGGCGTCAGCGGCAGTTCGGTGTGGACGTCTCGCCCCTCGACCCGGAACCGCGGGTCGGGCAGCAGCCGCACCACCAGGTACAGGTCGCCGGCGCTCCCGCCGCCCCGCCCGCGCCCGCCCTGGCCGGCGAGCCGCAGCCGCTGGCCGTCGCGGATGCCCGCGGGGACCGTCACCTCGATCTCCCGCGGGCCGTCGGCGCCAGGCAGCGTCACCCGGCGCCGCCCGCCGTGGTACGCCTCGCTCAGGGTGGCCTGGATCTCCGCCTCCTGGTCGGCACCGGGCACCGGGCCGGCACCGCCCCGTCGGCGGGAGAAGGCGTGCGCGCCCATGCCGAACAGGTCGCCGATGTCGAACCCCTCGAACCCCTCGAAGCCGCCGCCGAATCCCCCGTCGAAGCCGCGAAAGCCCTCGGCGTCCTCGAAACCGAACCGCTGGCCGGCTCCCCCACCGGCTCCACCGGCCCCGGCCCGACCGCCTCGGCGGGCGCCGGCCCGCGCCCCTGCCGCCCAGCGCTCCGCCCCCTCGGGGACGCGGCGGAAGTCGGCGCCGAACCGGTCGTAGCGGGCCCGGGCACCCGGGTCGGAGAGCACGTCGTATGCCTCGGACAAATCCTTGAACCGTTCCTCGGCCGACGGATCGGAGTTGATGTCCGGGTGGTACTTCCGGGCGAGCTTGCGGTACGCCCGCTGGATCGCGTCCGCGTCGGCGTCCCTGGGAACGCCGAGGACCTCGTAGAAGTCCTGGCCGGTCGCCCCGGTCGCGCCGCCGCTCACGGCGACGTCCCCGGCGGCGTCCAGGCCGGCCGCCCCGCCGACCTCGGCCCCGCCGACCTCGGCCCCTCCGGCCGCGGCGTTTCCGGCCGCGGGGCTTCCGGTCGCAGTGCTTCCGGCCGACGGCCCACCGTCCATGGCGTCTGCGGCGCCCGTGGCGCCTGCGCTGTCTGTGGCGTCTGTGGCGTCCCCGTGTGCGGGCCGGCGCTCACCGCGACCGACGCGGGCCGCAGCACCCGGCCGTCCGCGGCGAACCCGGCACGCAGGACGTCCATCACGGTGCCGGCGGGCGGCGGGTCCGGTGTGGCCGAGACGTCGACCACCGCGCCCACCTCGTGCCGGTTCGGGTCGAACGGGCCGTGCTCGTCGTCCAGCCGGACGACACCGCAGCGGCGCAGCGCCTCCAGCGCGAGCTGGCGCACCCCGCGCACCCCGTCGAGCAGCGAGCCGGGGTCAGCGGACGCGTGCGACAGTGCCAGCTCCAGATGATCGAGCACGGGCAGCCAGGCGAGCACGACCCGGTCCCGCTCAGCGGTCCGAGCCGCCGCCAGCTCCCGGCCGGTGCGGCGGCGGAAGTTGTCGAAGTCGGCCAGCGTCCGCAGCTGTCGGTCCCGGCATTCCTCCAGCTCGACCGCCAGGTCCGGCGCCGCCGGCGCCTTCTCGGGACGCCCGTTCTCAGTCATCGCCACGGGTGGTGAACTCGGCGTCGATCACATCGTCACCTGCCGCGCCGCCCCGTCCAGCGCCAGCCCCGCCAGCCCCACCGGGCCCGCCGGCCGCACCGGCTCCGGCTCCCGTTCCCGTTCCTGTTCCCGCGGAGCGACCGCCGCTCGGCGCCGACGCCGTCTCCCGCGCCGTCGCCGACGGCAGGCCGTAGAGCACCTGCTGAAGATCGTTCACCAGCGGGCGGACCCGGTCAAGATCGGCCCGCTCCTCCAGCGCCCGACGCGCATCGGTGATCAGCTGATCGGCACGGGCCCGCTCGTGCACCGGTACCTCGTCGCCGAGCTCCGTCAGCCGACGTTCCACCTGGTAGACGATCGTGTCGAGCTGGTTGCGGGCGTCGGCGTTCTCGCGCAGCGCCGCGTCCTCCGCACGGTTGCGCTCGGCGTCGGCGACCATCCGGTCGATGTCCTCCGACGGCAGGTTCGTGTTCTCGGAAATGGTGATCTGCTGTTCCGCGCCGGTGTCGGCGTCTTTCGCGGTGACCTTCAGAATGCCGTTGGCATCGATGTCATAGGTGACGTCCACACGGGCCTCGCCGCGAGCCGCCGGACGTATTCCCTCCAGCCGGAAACGGCCCAGCGTCCGATTGTCCGCGGCCATCTCACGCTCGCCCTGCAACACCACGATGTCGACGGCCGACTGGTTGTCCTCGGCTGTCGAGAACGTCTCCGTGCGCCGCGCGGGAATCGTGGTGTTGCGCTCGATCACCCTGGTGCTCACACCACCGAGCGTCTCCACTCCGAGCGAGAGCGGGGTGACGTCGAGCAGCAGCACGTCGGACACCTCGCCCTTGAGCACCGCGGCCTGCACGGCGGCACCGACGGCGACGACCTCGTCCGGATTGACGGTCATGTTCGGGTCCTTGCCGGCCGTGAACCGGCGCACCGCGCCCTGCACCGCCGGCATTCTGGTCGCACCGCCGACCAGAATGACCTCGTCGATGTCCTGCTCCGCGGTCTTCGCGTCCTTCATCGCCTGGCGCAGCGCGGGTGTGCACCGCTCCAGCAGGTCGGACGTGCTCGCTTCGAACTGCGCCCGGGTAAGCGTCGTGCTCAGATGCTGGGGACCGTTCGCGTCGGCCGTGATGAAAGGCAGACTGACCTGCGTCTGGGTGACCGACGAAAGCTCGATCTTGGCTTTCTCCGCCGCCTCGAACAGCCGCTGCAGCGCCTGCGGGTCCTTACGCAGATCGATACCGGACGTCTTCGCGAAGTCGTCCGCGAGGACGTCCACCAGGCGGCGGTCCCAGTCGTTGCCGCCCAGGTGGGTGTCACCCGCCGTCGCCCGCACCTCGACAATGCCGTCACCCACGTCGAGAACCGAGACGTCGAACGTGCCACCACCGAGGTCGAACACCAGGACGGTCTCATGTGACCGTTTCTCCAGCCCGTAGGCGAGCGCCGCGGCAGTCGGCTCGTTGATGATCCGCAGGACCTCCAGGCCGGCGATCCGGCCGGCGTCCTTGGTGGCCTGTCGCTGCGCGTCGTTGAAATAGGCCGGTACGGTGATCACCGCTTCGGTGACCCGCTCCCCCAGGAACCGGCCGGCGTCGTCCACCAGCTTGCGCAGCACCATCGCCGAGATCTCCTCGGGCGCGTACCGGCGCCCGCGCACCGCGATCCGGACGGCGTCGTCCTTTCCCGCCTCCAGATCGAAGGTGACGGTCCTGAGCTCACTGGTCACCTCGCTGTAGCGGCGGCCGATGAACCGCTTCACCGAGGTGATCGTGCCCTTCGGGTTGAGGATCGCCTGCCGGCGCGCCAGCTCACCCACCAGCCGCTCGCCGCTCTCCGTGAAGGCGACCACCGACGGTGTCGTGCGCGAGCCCTCGGAGTTGGGAACGACGGTCGGCTGACCGCCCTCGACGACCGCGATAACCGAGTTGGTCGTCCCCAGGTCTATTCCAACAGCCTTTCCCACAATGTCCTCCCGCTGTCCTCCCGCTGGGGGATCGTCCTGCGCAGCGTTGCCACCGAAACGGGCGGTTGCCACCGAAAGCCGCCACGGGCGCGCACCGGGCCTCGCGGGTTTTCCAGCACCCGCGGGAAAACCACGGTCACCGGCCACCCGCGGGAGAACCACGATCACCGGCCGCCGCCGTCCGTATCACCAGTCCCGCCGATGCCGTCTCACCGGACCGATGGCACCTGACTGTGCGATACCACTGGTTGCCGCCCCAAAACTCGGCGAGCGTCAGGTGGGCCGTGGCGGCTCCTGCCATACCCGATCAGGCCGCCTGCGCCAGCCCGAGTTGCCGGTCGGACGGCACGGACAGACCATCGCCAGGTAGCCGACCGAGGGCATCGAGGGAGGTATCACGATCATGTCTCATCCTGTGCGCGCCGGGGGCGACCGACCGCTCCCGACCGTCCGCTGGGACCCGTTCCGCGAGATCGAGGACGCCTGGACCCGCATGGGCAGCCTGCTCGGTGACGTGGTCGGAGGTGAACGCCGGCCCTACGGCGTCCTGGCCGGCCGGACGCCCGGCCTGGACATCGAGGAGACCGACGACGCCTTCATCGTGGAGCTGGAGCTGCCCGGTGTCCGGTCCGAGGATCTGTCGATCGACCTGCGGGACAACGAGCTGACGGTGAGTGGCGAGGTCAGGGAACGGGAAGCCCGCGGAACCCTTCGCCGCCAGGGCCGGCGGACGGGCCGGTTCGAGCACGCGATCACCGTCCCCGGCGAGGTCAACCCGGATACGACAACAGCCAGCCTCGACTGCGGCGTCCTGACGCTGCGCCTGCCGAAGGCCCACCGCAGCCAGCCCCGCCACATCAACGTCTCCGAGCCGACATCCACGGAAACGACGTGACGTCCACGGGAGCGAGGCGAGGCGGGGCCATCGCTTTCAGCAGCGCCCCGTAGGAAGGACCCGCGGCGGACCGCGCACCATGCTCCTCGGGCAGATCATCCCAGCCGCAGCTCACCGAATGGAAGCCACCCACCCATCGGCATCCTGCGCAGATCACCGAGAACGCCGATGGGGGCCCGCTGAACCGCTTCTGGCGCGGCTGATAAGCACCTGTTCGTGGCATTATTCGTCCGTCACCGCATCGACGCGACCATGGCTGACGTCCTGGCCGCCCTGCTCGCCGTGGCCATCGGGGCCATCGAGGCAACCGAGGCAACCGAGGCTTGGTCCCGCACCCGCCGCCGGTCGGCGGGCGTCTCCGGATCCCGGCTCCCGACCGGTGCCAGCACTGGAGCCGCCGGGTGGGGACAGCTCGAGGACGGCCTGATGTGCCTGTCGGTGCGGTCCGCCTTCCACCTGCTGCTGAGCGCCGCCGAGGTTCCCCCCGGAAGCGAGGTCGCGATCTCCGCGGTGACCCACCCGGACATGGTGCGGCTCATCGAGCTGCACGGACTGCGGGCCGTCCCGGTGGACATCGACCCCAACACCCTCGCCGTTGACGAGCGGGCGCTGGACGCGGCCATCACCGAGCGGACCCGGATCCTGGTCGTCACGCACCTCTTCGGCGCACGGTCATCGATGGACGCCGCCGCGCGGGCAGCGCGCGACCACGGGCTTCTCCTCGTCGAGGACTGTGCGCAGTCCCTCCAGGGGCCGGACGACCGGGGTGATCCGCGGGCCGACGTGTCCCTGTTCAGCTTCGGGCTGCTCAAGACCGCGACCGCAATGGGCGGGGCGGTCGCCTGGGTGCGCCGGCCGGGGCTCGCCGCCGCCATGCGGGCCCGGCAGGAGAGCTGGCCCGAACAGTCCCGGCGCTCCTACGCGGCGAAGGTGCTCACCTGCATGGTGGCGCTCGTCGCCTCCCATCCGGTGCTGTACGCGCTCCTTTTCGGTGGGGGGCGGCGACTGGACCCGACCGCTCTGGTGCGTTCCCGGGTCCCGCGGGACGAACCCGGATTCACCCGGTGGCTGCAGCGCAGGCCCTGCGACGCGCTGGCCCGGACCGTCGCCCGGCGGCTGGCCCGGTTCCCCTCGCACCGGCTGCGCCGCCGCACCGAGGCCGGCGAGGCGTTCGCCGCCGTGCTCGGGCAGAGGGTGTTCCGCCCGGGCGCCACCGCGCCGCGGCACACCCACTGGGTCTTCCCCGTCACCGTTGACGACCCGGACCGCGTGGTCCGTGAGCTGCGCACCGCCGGCGTCGACGCAACCCCGACCACCAGTCAGATCGCCGCGGTCGAACCCGCGCCGCCGGGCGCCGCCCGGGTGCTCGCCGGCCTGGTCTTCCTCCCGGCCTACCCCGGGCTGCCCGCGGCGCAGCGGGACCTGATGGCGGCCGCTGTCGCCGCCGGCGTGGCGTCAGGGGTGCGTGGTGGAGAGGGCCGGGCACAGGATGCGGTCGTGGGCGGAGAGGGTGGCGAGCGCGCGCACCGTCACGATGCCGCGCCATTCCACCGTCTGCGCCGGTGACCATCCCAGCCAGCTGAACATCCACCCGCCGTCCGTGCGCTGCCCGTCCTCGAGCTGGTCGAGCCCTGCGCCGATCTGCTCGTCGCTGAACAGGGCCCGGCTGCGCAGCCCCGGCCGCGGGGACAGGTCCAGCGCGGTCAGCCGCTCGCCTTCGATCCCGCCGGGTACGGGAATCGAGCCGTCGGCTCCGATGTGGGGCCGCAGTGCCTCGATCGACCGCCCGGCGCGCTCCGCGTCGGGTGCCCGGTCGAGAAAGTCCAGCGCGAACTTCAGCACGTAGCCGCCGAGCGACTCCGGATCCGCCAGCACCGCCCAGCACCATTCGGTCGCACGTTCCAACCACTCGGTCGCACGCGCCAGCCGCGCCCGCGTGGCATCGGCGCCTGCGTGCGCCTCGGCACCGGAGAGCAGCTGCCCCAGAGCACCCGCGAACGCGAACGTCAGCTGGGATCCACCTTCGCCGGGCACCATCCACGGCGCGTGCGGATGGGCCGCCGCACCGGGCAACACGAAGGGCACACCGCCATCCGGAAGGGCGGTCGCCGCCACCCAGGCCGCGGCGCCGGCCACCATCGGATCAGCCTGCGCACCCACGGCTGCGAGCACCTCGATCGCCTGCAGGGTCGCGGTCGGCTCGCTGCCCGGCGTCCGGACATCGGGTTCGAGGGCGTGCCCGAAGCCGCCGTCCGCGTTGCGGTAGGCGCGCAGCGCGTCCAGCACCGGCGCCGCCGCCGCGCCGTGCAGGAGCCGGGCCAGAATGTGCCGTTCCAGCAGGCGGCCGTTGGCCAGCACGAACTGCTCGGCGGATGCGATGTCGACAGGCATGCGGGTGACGTTAGGCCGCGGTCACGATGGCGTCTTCCAGAAATCGGACGGCCGTGGTCCCAGTCAGGCGGCGGACCTCGTCGTTCATGTGCGACTGGCTCGCATAGCCCGCGGCGACGGCGACGGACGCCAGGGAGAAGGAGGACGAGCCCGGCGACGTACGCCCCGGCGACTGCGCCGCCCACTCAGCCACCGGCCGCCCCGCCGGCACCGAGGGCGGTGCGGGCGGCCGCTGGGTGAGTGTCACCAGCCGTCGCAGCCGCGCGACCCGGGCGAAAATCTTGGGGCCGTATCCGACCGCACCCAGCATTCTGCGGTGAAGCTGACGCTCGCCGACCCCGAGTTCCGCCGCGACGACCGAAACCCGCGCGCCCGGATGCGTAAGGCGGCGCACCGCGGCCCGGACCAGCGGGTCCGGGCGGGCCGTGGCCCGGCGGGTCACCATGTCGACCAGCAGCTCCAACCTGCGCGCCGGGGCGGCCTCGACCAGCCGGCCCCGAAGCTCGGCCGTGCTGTCGCCCCGCTTCCGGGACGCCTGACCACCCCAGAGAAGATCCACATCGATCTGGAGATCACGCACATCGCACGCGGGGACACCGAGCACCACACCTGCCGCGCCAGGACGCAGCCGGACGCCGGAGGACATCGCCCCCGCAGGCAGCGCCACGTCGCGGAAACGGGTGTCAGGCCCCGCCACCACCAGCTCACGGCCGGCGAGCCAGATCAGGTCGACGCATCCGTCCGGCACCACCCTCTGGACGTGGTCACCGGCCGGCTCCTGCTCCCACAGGCAGGCCACCACCGGCGCCACGGCATCGGGTGCCTGGTATTCGCGGTACACCGACATCACCTCACGGCATGCAATCACACGTCACGCCCGAAGCCAGACGCCCGGAATCTCGGTATCAGCAATGCCGACCCACACAGGACCGGTTCAGCCGAGTATGGTCCCTTCATTCTCGGCCCAGCATCGAGGAGACCACGGATGAACGCACGCCGGATTCTCTCCGCCATGACCGGCCTCGCTCTGGTCGGCGGACTGGCCGCCTGCGGCTCCTCGACTGAAAGCCAACCGGGCTCCGCGCGCACCGCGGGGACGGCGGACTCCCGGGCCGCTGCGCCGACTCCCCGGCCAGCACCACTGGACATCTCGTTCACCGATCCTTCGTTCGACACCGGCACCGCCAGCGGCGTCCGGTTCGCCACAGACATCTCCTGCGGCGCGGACCGCCTCAACGCCTTCGACATCGCGCTTCCCGCCTCCGCGCGGACGCCCGCGACCGCGTCGGCGTCCACGTCGACCCCTGCCCCTGCATCTGCCGCCGCATCTGCCGCTGCCGCTGCGTCCGCTGTGCCGCTCGTCATCCATCTGCACGGCGGCGGGTTCATCAACGGGGACAAGTCCACCTTCTGGACGAACGGGTTCGACGACCCCGCGGCCACCGGTTCGGCCCCGGCGCAGCTCCTGTCCGCCGGGACGGCGGTCGCCAGCATGAACTACCGGCTCCTCGGAGCCGAGGACGACAAGGGTGTCATCAAACCGATGACCGACGTGGCGCGCTGCCTGCAGTACATCCGCTACCACGCGGACTCGTTCGGCATCGACCCGAACCGGATCGCCCTCCTCGGCAACTCGGCGGGTGCTGGCACCGCGCTGTGGCTCGGCTTCCACGACGACCTCGCGGACCAGGACTCCACCGACCCCGTCGCCCGGATGTCGACCCGGCCACAGGCCGTCGCGGTGAACCAGACCCAGGCCACCTACGACATCGTGCGGTGGGGTGACGACGTCTTCGCCGACTACGCCGACCAGCTCAAACCAGGTCTCATGAAGCTCATCGAAGCCGTCCCCGAGGGCCGGCGCATGCTCGCCTTCTACGGGATCAAGCAGTTCGGCGACGTCACCCGGCCGGACATCGTCACCTACCGGCACAACGTCGACATGCTCGGCTTGATGGACGCCTCGGACGTCCCCTTCTGGGCGGCGAACACCAGCACACCGGAGGCGCTGCCGCTGGGTGCCGACGTCATGTTCCACCACCCCTGGCACGCCCGTGCGCTCTCCGAACGCGCCGAGCAGGTCGGCCTCGACGCGACCGCCACCTGGGGAGAGGGCAGGATCCCGCCGATCTCCGCGGTCGACTACGTGCTCCGCGCGCTGAACCGCTGAACCGTGAACCGCTGAGCCAGCCGAGCGACCGAGCCGACTGTCAGCCCATTGCCGCTCCGACGTTCCGACGCCGGGCAGCGGGGCAGGAAGAAATGGGGGTTTGCGCGGCGCAGGGGCGGTCACCTGGCGGAAGGGAGGGGCGAGATGCTCTTCCAGAATCGCGAACATGCGGGGCAGGAGCTCGGCCGACGACTGGCGTATCTCGGCGGCCAGCAGGTGGTGGTCGTCGGTCTCCCCCGAGGGGGTGTGGTCGTCGCCTACGAGGTCGCCCGGGCGCTGGGTGCACCGCTGGACGTCATCGTCGTCCGGAAGCTCGGCGTTCCGGTGCAGCCGGAGCTGGCTATGGGTGCAATCGCCGAGGGCGGTGTGCTGGTGGTCAACGACGAGACCCGGCTGCTGGCCAGCATCACCCCGGGAGATCTCCACGCGGTGGAAGCACGTGAACGGGTGGAACTCGACCGCCGGATCCGGCGCTTCCGCGGATCGCAGCCCCGGGTTCCACTGGCCGGCCGCACCGTGGTCGTGGTTGACGACGGGATCGCGACCGGCGCGACCGCTGCCGCCGCCTGCCAGGCGGTCCGGGCCGCCGGCGCCGCCCGCGTTGTCCTCGCCGCACCCGTCGGCCCGCCGGAACGGATCGCATGGCTGCACCAGTTCGCCGAGGAGGTGGTCTGCCTGGCCACCCCGGACGAGTTCTTCGCCATCGGCGCCTTCTACGTCGACTTCACCCAGACCGCGGATGAGGAGGTCACCGACCTGCTGCATCGGGCCGCCCTCATCGCCGCCCCGGCGGCCGGTCACACCGTGCATGCCAACGGGACCGCAGGCACCGCGAGGACCGGTGGCGCATCGCCGGCGCATGCCGTCGAGGTCCGAATTCCAACAGACACGACAAAGCTGAGTGGAGATCTCACTGTTCCCGACCATCCGCACGGTCTGGTCGTGTTCGCCCACGGGAGCGGCAGCAGCCGCCAAAGCCCACGCAACCGGTACGTCTCCGACGTCCTGGTCGACGCCGGCCTGGCCACTCTGCTGTTTGACCTGCTCACGCCCGAGGAGGAACTCGACCGGGAGAACGTGTTCGACATCGACACCCTCGCCCGCCGCCTGATCCGCGTCACCCGCTGGCTGCGCGAGGAGCCCGATATCGCCTACCTTCCCGTCGGATACTTCGGCGCGAGTACCGGCGCCGCAGCGGCTCTGTGGGCGGCAGCCGAGTTCGGCCCGCCAGTCACCGCTGTCGTCTCCCGCGGCGGGCGACCAGACCTTGCTGCATCCCGGCTGGCTCGGGTGTCCGCCCCCACACTGCTGATCGTGGGTGAGCGCGACGAGCTCGTGCTCGACCTCAACCGGGAAGCGCAGAATCAGCTGCGGTGTGAGAGCCGCCTCGCGGTGGTACCTGCTGCCACCCACCTGTTCACGCAGCCGGGCGCCCTGGAGGCGGTGGCGGTGCTGGCCCGTGACTGGTTCGTCCACCATCTGGCCCTGGTCGGGCATTCCAGCTAGCGGACCTGCCGAAACGAGTAGGCGGACCGGCACCACCCGCACGCGCAGGCCACTCACCACGGTTGATCGTTTTCGGTGGTGGTGCCGTGGTCGATGGTGGTGCTCTCCCCGTCGAGATACGAATGCGGCCGGACCTCGTACCGGCGACCGGTCGGACTCGTCCACCGGAACACCCCCGGCCGGGGCTGGACCACCCGCCACCGACCGTGATGACGCACCCGATGATGCCGCCGGCACAACGGCCCCAAATTCGCCACCAGCGTCTCCCCACCCCCGGCGTACGGCTTTGTGTGGTCCAGATCGCAACGCCACGCCCGGCGGGTGCAATGCGGGAAAACACAGCACGGGTTCCGGACCTGCACATGGCGTCTCTGCGCCGGGCTGGGATACCGCCGCTCTCCCAACTCCACCAGAGAACCCCGCTCGTCGGTGAGCATTCGCCGCCAAGTCGACGTCGGCCGCGACGCGATCTCCCGCGCCACCGTCGCAGGAATCGGCCCGTACCCCACCAGCTCACCGGGCTCGGCGTCCACACCGAGCAACGTCCCGACCGGGACGATCACCTGTACATCCGCACCTGCCGCACCCGCCGGGCCGGGCTGCCCGTACCGGCCCAGGATCAGATCCATCAACGTGTCCGCACGCACCTCATCCCGACTCCGGCTGTCCTCTTCGCTCCTGTCCGCGATCGTCGCGTCGGTGATCTGCTCGATCCGCTTCTGGCAGGCCAACGCCCCGTCCGCGGGCAGCAACGCCCCCAACACCGCCATCCCGTCGTCCTCCGGCTCCACCCACACCCGCCGCTCCCGACACCGCTCGTCGGATCGCCGGGCCGCACCGTCGGGATCGATTTTGATCACCCCGCGGCGGCACGCCGCCGTGAACGCACGCCGATGCACCCGCGGCCCCTTCCCCAGCACCAGGTCCGCGACCCGGCCCGCCAACCCCGCCTCCAACGGCGAGGTCGCACGCTCCAACGACGTCAACCGAGGCAGATCAAGCACGCCGTCGGCCAACGCGTCCAACCCGGCCGGGAGACGACGAACCACCTGATCAGCGAAATGCAGATGCCACTCCGCGGACCCGGTCGAGATCCGCATCACCCCCGCCACCTCACCCGCCACCACCGCATCGAACAGATCCAGCTCGTCATAGCCCTCCGGCGGCCGGGCAGCGGCAAGCTCCGCCTGCACCCGGATCGCCGCCGCCTGCGCCGCCGCGACCCCCGCCACCGCCACCGCCACCCGAAGCCTGTCCAGCCGTTCGCTCAACCATCCCTCGAACACCCGATGCGCGACCGGAACCCCCTCCCCCTCACCACCGTGCGGAACCGCCCCGGCGGACGAGCCGGTCGGGCCAGTCACGTTGATGACGGTCGAGGGCGTGCGGGGAGCCATGGCACCACACCTCCGGTCCGGAAACACACCACACGATCGAACGGACGTTCGATCACACTGGCGATGCTAAACCGGAAAACGACCACGAAGACCGGGCCGAACAACGGAGGACACAACGAGTTCACCCACCACCCAGACCGCCTTGACAGACAGGCACACAGGCAGGCAACCTCACATCAAGCACGGATCCCTCACCCGAACTTCGGCGGGTAAGCCATGGAATCCGAGGCCCTCCAGCGACATCGGAACAGGAACACCACTAAATAGGTTGATCTTTCAGAAATAGATTCCATAGTCGTCTATCTCCAGTGCGCCGATTCGCTCTTCGGACCGACCTTTAGATAGACCTCGACGAAGAGCCGGACACCCCCTACCCTCCCGGAGAGAACTTCCTGCGGGCTGCACATCCGTCCAGCCGGTGAACTCGCATGGAATCTCGCCGTATTCCACCAAAGGAATAAACTTGATAGACCCCAAGATATTTCAGCATCTGAAGGACTAACGTCAGGCGTCGAGAATCCGACCGCCCCAGCAGCCAACTTCCACTGGAGGGAGCCGGAAGAACTCCGGTCCACGCGAGCTGGGCCCCGACTCGTCAAGAACGGACTTTGGAGCGATGACGGTTCCGGCGCGGGTGGTGCACTCGCCTGCGGGCCACGTCGGTACCCGGCGTTTCGCCCGACCTTTCGGCCACGGCGTCGCCGTTCATGCGGCGATGCCGGCACTCACCCGGGAGCGGATGCAGAGGCCGAGGTCACCGAAGCGGAGGCGATTCCGGCGGATGCCGGGGCAAAAGGTGGGCCGGATGTGGACGTGGCAGTGACAGTGGCGGCGACGTCTATCGCGGCACGCACCATGGCTGCGACAGCCGGCGAGCGGGAGTTTCGCGGCCAGGCCACGGCGAGGGTGGAAGGAGCAAGATCGCGGACAGGCCGGTAGGCGATGTCCGGCCTGGGGTGGCGCCGGACCAGCGAGGCAGGGGGAAACCAGACGATCCTTCCCAGCTCGACCAGGCTGAAAATCTGCGCGAGGTCCCGGGGCCGATCGGCAGCCGGAAGCACCGTCGGAGCCACCGCGGAAGCAACGGGCGATGCCGGGGACGGAGGGCCAGCCGGCGCAAGCCGGTACCCGCCGACCCCGCTACCCGTCCTCGGGCCGCCCACAGCAGGGACTCCCGGAGGGACACGGCCGGGATGGTCGGCCAGTCTCGAGTCGGGCTGGTCGGCCGGAGCTCCGTCCGGGAGGAGCCGGCCGGCGAGGTCGGCCAGGTACAGGTCGGGGCGGGCGGCGAGCGGGTCGGTCGCCGCCAGCGCCACCAGGCGGGGTTCGGTCAGCAGCGGCTCGAACTCCAGGTCACGGTCGTCGAAGGGGGCTGGAAGCAGCGCGACGTCGGCCCGGCCCTCCCGCAGCGTCGGGGCCTGCTCATCCCGACCGCCGAGGATCAGATCGACCGGGATGGCCGCGTCCGCACGCTCGTAGGCAGCGATGATCCGCGGTAGCAGGCCGGCGTCGTAGTCGGCTTTGAGTGCCAGACGCAGCCGCGGTTCGGGCAGGCCGGCGTGGCGGGCCCGGGCCGCGGCGGCACCGACCGCGTCGAGGGCGATCCGGGCGTCCCGGAGCAGGCCCTCGCCGGCCGGGGTGAGCACGACGGAGCGGGTGGTGCGTTCGAGCAGCCGCACCCCCAACTGACGTTCCAGGTCGCGGATCGCCCTGGAGAGCGGGGGCTGAGCGATTCCGAGCCGGTCGGCGGCCCGCCGGAAGTGCAGTTCCTCGGCGACGGCAACGAAATATCGAAGCTGACGCACCTCCAGGTCACTCATATCGGGAGGGTATCAATGGAGACCGAGATGATCCTTCCGGTTCCTCTCCCCCCGACATTGACTGAGCCTGCGCGGGGCACCGCGCTTCGCACACGACAACCGGGAGCCTTCGTTGATCGTTGTCACCACCCCCACGGGCAACATCGGCCGGCAGGTGCTCGCGAACCTGCTGCGCGACGGGGAGTCCGTCCGAGTGATCGTCCGTGATCCCACTCGGCTCCCGGGCCAGGTCCGCGACCGCGTGGAGGTCGTCCGCGGCTCACACGGTGACGCCGGCGTCGTGAACGAGGCGTTCGACGGTGCCGCGGCCGTCTTCTGGCTGGTGCCGCCCGACCCCAAAGCGGAAGATCTCAAAGCCACCTATCTGGAGTTCACCCAGCCGGCGTGCGACGCGTTCGTCCGCCATCAGGTGCAGCGGGTCGTCGGCGTCTCGGCCCTCGGTCGCGGAACCGCACCGGCGCTCGCCGGTAACGCGGGCCTGGTGTCGCTCTCGCTGGCGATGGACGATCTGATCGCCGCCACCGGCGTGAGCTATCGGTCGCTGGCACTGCCGTCGTTCATGGAGAACATGCTGCGCCAGGCCGCCGCGATCCGTGCCCAGGGGATGTTCTTCCTCCCCCTGGACGCGGATCGACGCCTTCCCAGCTGCGCCACCCGCGACATCGCCGCCGTGGCAAGCCGGCTGCTCGCGGATGTGTCGTGGAGCGGGCTGGGAAGCGTCCCGGTTCTCGGCCCCGAGGACCTGTCCGGCGACGACATGGCGCGCATCATGTCGGACGTGTTCGACCGTCCGATCCGCTTCCAGCAGGTCACGGAGGAGCAGTTCCGGGCGACGCTCGCCGGGCAGGGCCAGTCCGCGGCCATGATCGAGGCGATGGTCGACATGATGCGGGCGAAGAACAGCGGCCTTGACAACGCCGAGCCGCGCACACCGCTCTCCACCGCACCGACCACCTTCCGGCAATGGTGCGAGGAGGTGCTGCGTCCGGCCGTTCTGGGCTGAGAACCAGTCCTTCGCCAGGCAGCTTCGTCAGGCAGCGCGGCCGGGTAGCGCAGCGAGCTGCCCGGCACGCACCCGCTCCAGCATCGTCGCGACCGTTCGGATGATCTCGGGGAGCGTGTCGCGCATCCCGGCCGCGGCCGACTGGTAGCTGTCCAGGTCCACGACGCCGGCACCGGCGAGCAGGCACACCGGATCCGCGAGCCTGGATTCCAGCCAGATGACGGGATCGTCCGGAAGCCGCCGCCGCGACTCCGGAAGATCCACCCGGAACACCGCATCATCGCCGGCGGCCCGACGTGAGGCAGGAACCGATCCGAACCGCGAGATCCGCGACTGACGTTCGATGAGCCGAAGCTCCACCCGCACACCCCGCTGGGGCTCCAGCTCCAGCTCCGGCGGCGACTCAGGCGGCGACTCCAGCTGAGGCTGAAGTCCCAGCCCCAGCTCCCGTTCCGGCGGCGAATGCGGCGGCAGCCCGGGTTTCGGCCACGGACCAGATCCCGGGCCTTCCTGGTTGCGAGCAGCCTCGGATTCGGTGAAGCAGAGATCTTCGACGATGACGGCAAGCCCGTCGAAGCAGAACATTGTCAGCATGTCCCCCGCCCTTCGATCGGCGTCGAGCCGGCACCTTGCGGCGTCCGACCCGTCGGCCCGATGCTGGCACGCTACGCGCAGGCCCGTCCGCCGCACACGGCACCCTTCACCGACCCGAAACGACCTGGTTGCAAAGACCGGCGGCACGACCTTCGCCCGAGGAGCGGTCCGCCGCTCCCCGCAACACCACGGTCACAACACGCCGCCCCCGGCAGACGGCACCGCGGCGAAACGCCGGAATCAGTACACGTCGCGAACATAGCGCCGATCGGCGGCAAGCTGTCGGACGTAGGCCACCGCATCGTCGGCATCGAGATTGCCGTAGGTAGCGACGACATCGCGCAATGCCTGATCCACGTCCCGGGCCATTCGGGCCGCGTCGCCGCAGACATACACATGGGCACCGTCGTTCAACCAGGTCCACAGCCGCGCGCCCTGTTCACGCATCCGATCCTGCACGTAGATCTTGGCCCGCTGGTCGCGGGAGAACGCCAGTCCCAGCCGGGTCAGGGTGCCGGCGGCGGTGAACGCGGCCAGCTCGTCGGCGTAGTAGTAGTCGGTGGCCCGGCGCTGTTCACCGAAGAACAGCCAGTTCGGGCCGGAAGCCCCGCGGGCCTGGCGATCCTGCAGGAACCCGATGAACGGCGCGATGCCAGTCCCCGGACCAATCATGATCACTGGCGTCGTGTCATCGGCTGGCGGGCGGAAGTGCGGTGCGGGTTTCAGGAAGACACGCACCGGACATCCCGGCTCCGCGGCGGCGAGAAACGTGGAGCACACGCCGCCGCGGGGGCGGTCGTCGCTTCCCGTGAATCGAACAACGGACACGGTCAGGCTCACCGTCCGCGGATCCACCAGCGGCGAGGACGAGATCGAGTACAGCCGCGGCCGCAGCGGGCTCAGCACCGTGAGCCAGTCCGCGGCATCCGCGCGCACCGGGTGCTCGTTGAGGACGTCGACGGCCTGCCGTCCCCATCTCCACTTCTCCAGCTCGAGCTGGTTGCCGGGCCGCAGCAGGGTGCGTAGGTGAGGGTCGTCGGTACGGTCGGCGACAAACCGCAGCAGATCGGGCCGGACCGTGGTGATGTCCAGGCTGTGACGCAATGCCTCCACCAGCGGCAGTCGCCCGTTGTCGCCGGTCTGGACGTCGGTGTGCGGGTCGAGGCCGGTCGCGGCGAGCCACTCGTCCACCAGGGCGGGACTGTTCGTCGGCCAGACACCCAGGGCGTCACCTGCCGCGTATTCCAGCCCACCGCCAGTCAGGTCAAAGGTGACCTTTCGTACCTCCTTGCTCGAACGGTCCGTGGTCAGAAGACAGTTGCCGAGCAGCGTCACCGTCCGGGCGGCGCCAGCCGGCCCTGACCCGGACGTGGCCCCGGTGCCCGCCCGATCGCCAGCGCCAGCGCCAGCGCCGACCCCAGCGCGAACGCCAGCCCCAGCGCGAACGCCAGCCCGAGCGCCAACGCCGGCCGCAGACTCGGTCACGGTCGCGGTCACGGCCCCGAACCCGGTGGCAGTCGTGGTCGCCGACGGATCACAGCTCGCGCCGGCCGGCCCTGGCGACGCCGCCCGCAGCGCCGCCATGACCTCCTCCAGCCAGTCGTCCAGGGTGCCGAGGTAGTCGGGTTCGCAGTCGACCCGGCCGACGAGCCGCGCCCCGCCGAGCTCGGCCAGGCGTCGGTCGAGACGACGCCCGTGACCGCAGAAGTCCGCGTAGCTGGAGTCGCCGAGCGCCAACACGGCGAAACGCCGGCCGTCCAGGCGCGGTGCGTCCGCGGCGCTCACCGCGTCCCAGAAGCGCGCGCCGTTGTCCGGGGCGTCGCCGTCGCCGAAGGTGCTCGTCACCACCAGCAGGTCACCCGGAGCGAGGAGCAGTTCGCCGGCCGGAGCGGCCATGTCGTGGAGGTGCACGTGCCATCCGGCGTCCCGCAGCCGATCCCGCACAGTGGCCGCGGCGTCTTCGGCGTTGCCGGTCTGGGAGGCCCACAGCACCCGAACCGGGCTGTCGCCGCTGTCCCCGCTGTCCCCCCGGACGTCCGGGTCCGCGGTCGCGACGTCCGGGATCTTCCGCCTGACCTGGCTTGGCACCGCCGGCACTCGCGGCGCGGGTGCGGCCAACCCGGCGGCGAGAAAGCCGTTCACCCACTGCAGACGTTCCGCGTCGAAGGGTGCGTCGGTGGGCAGGCGCGGCGGCTGGCCCGTGGCCGGCGGCATGGTCGCCAGCGCGGAGAGGAAGCCGGCGAGGTACTGGCGCTGCAGGTCGGTGAGGTCCGGCGGGACGAGGCCGACACCGAGCGCCGCGCCAAGCGTCTCGATCACAGCCCGCGCCACGGGTGCGGCAGCCGGCACATCTGCCGCACCCGGTCCGGGCCCTGGCGCAGCCGTCGGCAGCGCTGGTACCGACGGTGCCGGCGGCCCCGGTAGCCCCGGTAGCCCCGGTAGCCCCGGTAGCCCCGATACGGTCACCGGTGGAGCCGGCGCGGTCACCGATGGCGCCGGTTCGGTCACTAGTGGAGCCGGTACGGCGACCCTGGCCAGGGAGACCGCGCAGACCTTCAGCTCGGGCTGGAACGAGACCGGGTCGACGGCGTCGCTGGTGACCGCGTTGATGCTGAGCTGGGCGCCGAACAGGTCGTTCCAGTGAAACGGCACGAAGCAGCCGCCTGGCAGCACCCGGTCCGAGACGACCACGGGCAGCACGGCGCGGCCACGGCGCGAGGCGATCTCGATCCGGTCATCGGCGGTGACCCCGAGCGCGGCGGCGTCCACCGGGCTGATCTCGACGAACGGTCCTGGATTGAGCTTGTTGAGTTTGGCGACCTTGCCAGTCTTGGTCAGGGTGTGCCACTGGTGCGCCAGCCGCCCGGTGTTCAGCAGGAACGGGTAGTCGTCGTCGGGCAGCTCGGCCGGCGGCAGGTGCGGCCGGGGATGGAACATGGCCCGGCCGGTCGGCGTCGGGAAGCGCAGCGCGGGGTGGGTGCCGTCGGACCGTTCCAGCAGCGGCTGGCTGACACCGTCGTTGCGGTACCGGATCGGGTTGCGGTCCGCGGAACCGGGGGCGGCCGGCCACTGCACCGGCCCTGCCCGCAGCCGCTCATAGCTGACGCCTCGCAGGTCGTAGCCGGTCACGGGGTTGTGGAAGGTGCGGATCTCGGCGAAGACCTCCTCGGCGCTGGCGTAGTCGAAGGCATCGGCGAAGCCCATCGCCGCCGCGACCCGGGCGATGAGCTGCCAGTCGGGCAGGGCCGCACCGGGCGGGTCGACGACCGCGCCGGTCAGGGTCAGGTTCCGCTCGGAGTTGATCATTATGCCGTCCGTCTCCCCCCACATCGCCGCCGGCAGGAGAACGTCAGCGTGGTTTGCGGTCTCGGTGTCGGCGTAGGCGTCCTGGACGACGACCAGTTCGGCCGCGGCGAGGCCGTCGAGCACCGTAGAGCGGTTGCCGACCGACGCCACCGGGTTGGTACAGATGATCCAGCAGGCCTTGATCTGACCGGCGGCCATCCGCTGGAACATCTCGACGGTGCCCTGACCACCGACGTCCGGCCGCAGGGTGCCGGCAGGCAGGTCCCACTGCCGCTCGACGAACGCCCGGTCGGCCTCGACCTGCACCGAACGCTGCCCGGGCAGGCCTGGCCCCATATAGCCCATCTCCCGGCCGCCCATCGCGTTGGGCTGGCCGGTCAGCGAGAACGGCCCGGCGCCGCGCCGGCAGATCGCCCCCGTCGCCAGATGCAGGTTGATCAGCGCGTTGGTGTTCCAGGTGCCGTGGGTGCTCTGGTTGAGACCCATCGTCCAGCAGCTCACCCAGGTCGCGCCCGCGTCGGCGATCCATCCGGCGGCGCGGCGCAGGTCCGCTTCGGTGAGCCCGGTCAGTTCGGCGACCGTCGACGGCGGGTAGTCGGCCAGGAACCCGGGCATCTGGTCCCACCCGTCGGTGTGCTCGGCGATGAAGGCCGCGTCGAGGTGACCGCCCTCGGCAAGCAGGTGTAGCAGCCCGTTGAGCAGTGCGAGATCGGTGCCGGGACGGATCTGGAGGAACAGGTCCGCCTTCTCCGCGGTGGCGGTACGCCGCGGGTCGACGACGATCAGCCGCGCACCGGCATGAACCCGCTCCATCAGGCGCAGGAACAGGATGGGATGGCAGTCGGCCATGTTCGACCCGATGACCAGGAACACCTCGGCGTGGTCGAGGTCGTCGTAGGAACCGGGCGGGCCGTCGGCGCCGAGCGACAGCTTGTAGCCGCTACCCGCGCTGGCCATGCACAGCCGGGAGTTCGACTCGATCTGGTTGGTGCCCAGGAAGCCCTTGGCCAGCTTGTTGGCGAGGTACTGCGCCTCCAGGGTCAGCTGACCCGACACGTAGAGCGCGACCGCATCGGGGCCGTGCTCGTCGATGATCGACCGCAGCCGGTGGGCGACCGTGCCGACGGCCTCGTCCAGCCCGACGTCGACCGGCTCACCGCCGCGCCGTGGACGAATCCGAGCCGTCCCCAGCCGGCCCGGGGCCGCGAGCATGTCGGCGCTGGTCGCGCCCTTCGTGCACAGTCGGCCCCGGTTCGCGGGGTGCGCCTTGTCCCCCGTCACCCGGCTGACCCGGCGACGGCCGTCCGGCCCCGCGGCGATGTCGAGGACCATGCCGCAGCCGACCCCGCAGTACGAGCACACTGTCCTCGTCGTCCCCGACGCGGTCACCCACTCCCCCTCCGCAAGAAGTCGACACCCGGAATGACACATCGACGGCGCCAGCCGAATCCAGCCGATTCCGGCCCGAATCCGGCCGGGACCGCCGGAACAGCCGGGCCGGTGCGCCCGGATCAGACCATAGGATGAGCGCGTTTCACCGGTGTCACACCGACCCGGTCCGCCGATTACCGCCACCGCACACCGGCCGTCGTGGCATTGTGAACCCACCGGCTCTCACCGCCTGCCCTCGCCCGGTGAGAGCACTGTTTTCCCGCCGTGTAATGACCGGCCAGGCGCCCCGAAACAGCCGGCTCCTAACGTGCTGTCGCGACAGGTTCTGCCCGACGTGTTTCGCGAATCTCGCCCGAGGAGCCCCCATGAGCCCGCCCAGCACCGGCAGGAATCCGGACCGGCGCACCAGCCGGTCCGGACGATGGATCGACGACTGGCATCCGGAAGATCCCGTGTTCTGGAAAGAGACCGGGCGCCGGATCGCCCGGCGCAACCTGGTGCTGTCGGTCATCGCCGAGCACTTCGGGTTCTCCGTATGGGTCATGTGGAGCATCCTGGTCGTCAAGATGGGTGCGAACGCCGACGGCGGCCCGGGCCCCGCCGGCTTCGCGCTGACCATCGACCAGCAGCTCTGGCTCGTCGCGGTGCCGTCCGGGGTCGGAGCCTTCCTCCGCCTGCCCTACACCTTCGCGGTGCCCGTCTTCGGCGGCCGGAACTGGACGGTCTTCTCCGCGCTGCTGCTGGTCGTCCCGTGCGCGCTGATGATGTGGGCGGTGCGCCACCCCGAGCTCTCCTTCGGGACGCTGCTGATGATCGCGGGGGTCGCCGGGGTCGGCGGTGGGAACTTCGCCTCGTCGATGACCAACATCTCCTTCTTCTACCCGGAGAAGGAGAAGGGCTGGGCACTCGGGCTCAACGCGGCCGGCGGCAACCTCGGAGTCGCCGTGATCCAGAAGGTCGGCGCGCTGGTCATCGCGGGCGGAACCGGAACGGCGCTCGCCCAGATCGGGCTGATCTACATTCCGCTGGCGATCGTCGCGGCGGTCGGCGCGCTGCTGTTCATGGACAATCTCTCCGAGGCCAAGGCGGACTTCGGATCCACCGCGTCGGCGGCCCGGCGCGGCCAGACCTGGATCATGTCCTTTCTTTACATCGGCACCTTCGGCTCCTTCATCGGATATTCGTCGGCGTTCCCCGCGCTCCTGAAGAACCCGGCGCTGTTCAACCGGCCGGATGTCGCTCTCAGCTACGGATTTCTCGGCGCGCTGGTCGGTTCGGTCGCCCGTCCGCTCGGCGGAAAGCTCGGCGACCGGATCGGCGGCGCGAAGGTGACCGTCGCCGCCTTCGCGGTCATGACACTGGGCGGCCTCGGCGCGGTGGCGTCGATCGGCCGCCGGGGCGGAATCCTCGACAAGCCGAGCTTCGGGCTCTTCTTCGCCTCGTTCATGCTGCTGTTCCTCGCCAGCGGCATCGGGAACGGCTCGACCTACCGGATGATCCCGGCGATCTTCGCCGCCCGCGGGGCCCGCAACGGCGGAACCGCCGAGGCCATGCTGCGGGCCCGGCGGGAGGCCGCCGGCGCCATCGGCATCTGCTCCGCGGTCGGCGCCTTCGGCGGCTTCCTCGTGCCGATCATCTACGCCGAGTCGAACAAGGCCTACGGGACGATCGCCCCGGCCCTGTGGGTCTATGTCGGCCTGTTCGTCGTGATGGCCGCCGTCACCTGGCTGTGTTACCTGCGCCGCGGTGACATCAGCGCCCAGCCGAGCCCCGCGGCGACACCGTCGCAGGTGCTGGCGGCGAGCACGCGCTGACCCATCGGGAACACCCTGGGCCGGAACGAGGCGGAACGGAGGGGTGGGCAGCTGCGCCGCGCGGCGGGCTGTCCACCCTCCTTTCAGTGGCCGTGACGCCAGTGGCCGTGACGTCCGTGGCCGTGACGTCCGTGGCCGTGGCGCCAGTGGCCGTGGCGCCTCAGTCGGAGATGCGGTAGACGGTGACCCGTTCGAAGGAGACCGTGGCACCCGGACCGGGCAGCATCACCCGGTACTCGTACTGGTCGTCCACGCTGTCGCAGGTGAAGCCGATCTCGAAGAAGGCGAACGTGGACGTGAGCTCACCCGCCCGCAGGTCGCGGGTGGCCAGTTTCTCGCGCCGCAGGTGCACATACACCTCGATGCGGGCGATCGGCGCGTCGGCGGGCAGATCGACATCCGGGTCGAGCTCGGCGGCGAGCCGGAACGTCGCCCGGTATGAGCCGCGCACCGGCAGCGTCTCGCGTGGCCCGTAGACGAGGGCCTTGCGGCTCTCCGAGATGTACCCGCCGCGGATCACCCGCCCGACGCCGATGTCGGGCAGGTCGACGAGCTGGCCGACCGCAGTCTCCATCGGCGGCATCTGGCTGCCGAAATACCGCATGACCACCCTGCCGACCAGGGGCGGGGTGTCGGACCGCTCGGGCAGCAGGCTGTCGCAGATCTGCATGATGCTTCGGGCGTAGCCCTCGGTGGTGGTGTCGCGGTTGCTGTCGTAGATCGACCTGGCCAGGTCGCGGATGCTCGTGGTCAGCCGGTTCGTCAGCCGCCGGGAGTTCTCCGCCTGCCGGTTCACCCAGATCGCGTAGCCGAAGGACAGCACGCCGATCACACCGAAAGCGAAGTTGAGCGCGTCCACCGTCAGCGCCCCCAGGCCCTCGACCGCGGGTGCACCGCGGCTGCCGGGAAACAGGCCCGGCACCGACACGAAAAAGGTCCGAACCCCACATACCTGATCGTAGTATCCCGATCGCCGGCGCAGGTCGCGGAGCGGTCGCGGCTGCCGCCCCTGCCTCGCTTTCACGAGCGCGGCCGTTCCGCGGGTTGGCGCGGGTTGGCATGATGGCCTTCTCGTCTCCGAGACTGGCCATAGGGGCTTGTCCCGTGCTGCGCGGGCGAAAGGTGCGGTCTGATGCCTGCTGCCGGCTACTCAGGGACTCCGCTGGCGCGCAAGCTCGGGGTCAGGGCGGACAGCCGGCTGGTGCTGGCGGCCGCTCCACCAGGCTGGACCGTTCCCGACCTACCGGGCGGGGTCGAGCACAGCAGCGTCGCGCGCCTGGACGACCTGGTCCCCGGACCGGTCGACGTCTGTGTGGCCTTCTGCCGGGAGGCGAGGGACGTGCGCCAGGCCGCCGATTCCTTCCGCGAGTGCGTCCGGCCGGCCGGTGCGCTGTGGTTCGGTTGGCCGCGCAGGGCCGCCGGGCATCGCAGCGACGTCACGGAGAACCTCATCCGGGAGGTCGTTCTCCCGCTGGGGCTGGTCGACGTCAAGGTCGCGGCGATGGACGCGGACTGGTCGGGTCTGAAGGTCGTCTGGCGCAAAGAACGGCGCTGAGCGGTACCAACCCGGGGTCTGCGCCGAGGAAGCCCTCCGAGGAGCCGCAGAGAAGGCCGGCCCCCCGGGGTGGTGAACAGGCCGTTGGACGAACAGGGCCCTGAACGAACAGGGCCCTGAACAGAGTGGTGACCTCGCCGGTCGCGGCGCCTAGAGGCGGCCGGGGGTCCGGATGTCCTCAGGCACCCAGTCGGGGTTGCGGCGCTGGGAGAAGGCAAGCCAGCCCTCGCGGGCCTCGGAGCCGAAGACACTGCGGTCCATGGTCATGCGGTCGTAGGTGCCGTAGTGCGCCGCGATGACCCGCTTGACGTCGGCACGCGCCCGCGGAGCGCCGCGGCAGCAGGCGCGCAGCGCGTCGAGCGCGACGTCGCGAACCTGCTCGTGCGGGACGACTCGGGCGACGAGGCCCCAGTCCAGCGCTTCCGCGGCGGTGACGACCCGGCCGGTGTAGAGCATGTCCTTGGCCCGGGCGGGCCCGATCTGGGCCGGCAGGTACTGCGCGTAGCCGGTGTCGGCGATACCGCGGTAGACCTCCGGTGCCCGGAACGTGGCCCGGTCGCTGGCGACCGCCACGTCGGACATCATCGCGATGAGCAGGCCACCACCCTGGGCGATGCCGTTCACGGCGCTGACGACCGGCTTGCGGGAGTGCCGGATCGCGTCGAACGGGGTGTTGTCCATGCCGAAGAGCATCGGGCCGCCCCAGTCGTCGGGGGCGTTGTGGCCCAGGTCGCCACCGGGGATGAAGACGTCGCCGGTTCCCGTGATCAGCAGGCCGGCCAGCTCCGGATCGTGGTTGACCCGGTCGACGGCGTAGCGGATGCCGAAGTACATCGCCGCCGTCAGCGCGTTACGGGCCTGCGGCCGGTCGACCGTGCAGACCGCGAGGCTGCCCAGCCGCTCGAAGCGCAGGAACGGCGTCCCCAGCCAGTCCCCCTCCGGAGGGAGCGGCCTGCCCGCCTGTTCCGCCGACCTCGCACCGCTGGCTTCCTCGCCCATCCGATCACTCCTGGAAAGTTGGATAATAAATTCAATGTAGCTTGCCGTCCGGATCCGGCGCGCGCTCACGCCAAGGGCCCGGCGTCGCGGGCGACCTGGGCCGCCGGGCAGCGGCCCACCGGCGGCCGCGCCCAGGTCACCGTCAGGCGAACGTCGGGCGCGGGACGTCGGGCGTCGGGCGTCGGGCGTCGGGCGTGGGACGCAGGACGTCGGACGTGGACGTCGGGGTGGGATGTGGGACGTCGGGCGTGGGACGTCGGGCCGTACGGGCCCCTCCCACCGCCCGGTAAACAGGGGCGGAAGGCCCCTGGCGGACTTCCGGCGCCAAACCTCGAAAACCCCGCCGACGACTTTGAAAAAATCATCACGACGGCCATCGTGTTCCCGTATTATGGGAATGCAAACAAGGAATTCCGACGCTACCGTCAAGCTATGACCCAGAGCAAAGTGGCGCCGCGCCACGGAACGATCTCCGAGCCGGCCTCCCGGGCGAATATCTATCTTCAGGAATGGCAGGCCAACGGCCTCGAATCCGGGAAGTTCTTCCCGGCGACCGAGGGCGGGCTGAACGACCCGTTCGCGCCGGACGACATCCCGAGCGACCCGCCGCCCGTCGACGGGAAGATCGCCAGCGCCGGCCAGGATTTCGCCGCCGAGCTGGACCGGCCGGGATCGGACTGGCAGAAGCACCCGGTCGGCTCCGGCCAGCAGCTCTCCATCACCTGGACCTTCCGCGCGCCGCACAGGACCCGGCGGTGGAACTATTTCCTCACCCGGCAGGACTGGGACCCGAGCATGCCGCTGAGCCGGGCCCAGTTCGAGTCGGATCCGGTCGCCCAGTTCCAGAACACCGGGCAGCCGTACTGGTCGGCCGAGGACCTCGAGCCGGAGAACCCGACCCGGCACACGTTCACGCTCCCGCCGCGGCAGGGCTACCACGTCCTGCTCAGCGTGTGGGAGGTCGCCGACACCCCCAAGGGCTTCTACCAGGTGATTGATCTCGATTTCACCGGGTGACGCCGCTGCCCTGTCCGCCGGCCGGTCGCCCGGTCGGCGGACAGGGCTCTGCCCGGCCCAGAAGGGCAGCAGAACCAGAAAGGCAGCAGTCAAAGCAGAAAGGCAACATTAAAAGCAGAAAAGGAGTGGGTATCAATGCACGACATCGACCACGGACGACCGGTATGACCGCGCGAACCGCCGCCGACGCGCTGCGCGAGGCGATGATCGGCCGGGGCGGGCCGGAGGCGACCGGCTGGGCGGGTCCGCTCGAGCTGCCCCCCGCGCCGCGCGCGGGCGCCACCGTCGCCGTTCTCGGTGCCGGCGTCGGCGGGCTGACCGCGGCCTACGAGCTCGGCCGACTGGGCTACCGGTGCACCGTGCTGGAGGCCTCGGACCGCGTCGGCGGCCGCAACCGCACGGCCCGCAACGGTGACGTGCTCCGCGAGATCGGCCCGACCGGGGAGCTGGTCGTCACGCACGAGTGCGTCTTCGACGACGATCTCTACCTCAACCTGGGCCCCGGTCGCATCCCGTATCACCACCGCCGGATGCTGGACTACTGCCGGGCCTTCGGTGTCGCCCTCGAGCCGTACATCATGGAGACCACGGCGAACGTCATCCACCTCGCGGACGGCCGGATCGTCCGATGGCGCAACCGGCAGGTCGCCAACGACACCCGCGGGCACCTCGCGGCGATGCTCGCGGAGAGCCTCGCGCGGCGGGACGCCGCGACCGGGGAGCTGCTCGACCTGCTGCGGGTGTTCGGCCAGCTGGCGGATGACCACAGCTACCAGGGCTCGACCCGCTCCGGGTACGTCGAGGATCCTGACGTGCACGACTGGCCCCTCCCGGCACAGCCGATCCCCTTCGCGGACCTGTTGGAGTCGGGTTTCTGGAAGCACAGGTTCTACCAGCCGCTGGACTATCTGTGGCAGGCCACGATGTTCCAGCCGGTCGGCGGGATGGACCGCATCGTGACCGCGTTCGAGCGGGAGATCAACGACAGGTTCGGCGACATCATCGAGCGCAACGCCGAGGTCACCGCGATCCGGCTGCTCGGCGAGGGTGGGGTGGACGTCGAATACGTGCGGGAGGGCAGCGCCCGGAAGCTGACCGCGGACTACTGCGTCAGCAGCATCCCGCTGCCGGTGCTGCGGAACATGTCCACCAACTTCTCCGCCGAGTTCGACGCGGCGCTCCATGCCGTCGAGTTCGCCGACACCTGCAAGGTCGGGTGGCAGGCGGAGGAACGTTTCTGGGAGAACGACACCGACCAGATCTACGGCGGGATCAGCTGGACGAACCATCCGATCACCCAGGTCTGGTATCCGAGCAACGACTACTTCTCCCCGGCGGGAACGGGCACCGTCACCGGCGCCTACAACTTCGCCGACGTGGCCAGGAAGTTCGGCGATCTGGAGCCGCTGCAGCGGCTGGACCAGGCCCGCGCCGGCGCGGCGGAGCTGCACCCGACGTTCGCCGACAAGAACATCGTTCCCACCGCGAAAGGCGTCACGATCGCCTGGCAGAAGGTGCCCTACCAGCTCGGGGGCTGGGCCGACTGGGACCCGGCGGACGCCGCGCACATGGTGGCCTACAAGGAGCTCCTCGAGCCCGAGGGTGGCGGGCGCTTCTTCATGCTGGGCGACCAGTGCTCACCGCTGCCCGGTTGGCAGGAGGGGGCGATGATGTCAGCCCACTACGTGATCGGCCAGATCCAGGGCGTCATCCCGCTCACCGTGCCCGAAACGGTTCGGGTGCCCGATTCGGTCGCCCTGACCCAGGGCTCCCGCTGACCCACTGACCCACTGACCCGCCGACCTCCCTGACCCGGTCAGTCCCGACAGCCGGGTCAGTAGTGCCAGTCGTCACCGGCGGCGGTGTCGACGGCCCCTCGTTCAGGCTCGAAGGCCAGCCGGTAGCCGCGTTTGGCCACGGTCTGGATGATGCGGGGGTCGCCGAGCGCGGAACGCAGGCGGCCCACGGCCACCTCGACCGCGTGCTCGTCTCCGCCGCCGGGCGGCAACAGCTCACGCCGGGTGATGACATGCCCGGGCCGGACCACGAGGCGGCGCAGCAGCGCCATACTCGTCCGGCTGAGCGGGACGAGCCGCCCGTCCACGACGACGGCATGGCCGCGCAGGTCGAGCCAGTGGTCGGCGACCGGCAGCACCCGGCCGCGCCGACGCGGGATCTGCTCGACGATCTCACGCACCAGGGCGCCGAGCCGCGCCCGGGGCGGCGCGATCACCGGAATGTCCCGTTCCAGCAGCGGGCCGGCGGTCACCGGACCGACGCAGGCCGCCACCACCGGGCCGAGCAGCGCCTCGTGCACGGCCTCGCCCAGCCCCTGCTCGTCCGCGCTGCGCAGGAAGCTCACCGCGGCCGGCGCGCTGGTGAACGCGACCGCGTCCAGTTCGGTGGTCGCGGTCGCGTCGATCAGCCGCCGCAGCGGGGTGACGTCCTCGGGCCCGATCCACCGGTAGACGGGGACCTCGATGACGTCCGCGCCGGCCAGCCGCAGCGTCTCCACCAGGTCCGGAAGCGGTTCCCCGTGCTGCTGCACCGCGATGCGCCGGCCGTCGAGGTCGTCCCGCTCGATCAGGTACTCCAGCACCTCGCTGGACGACTCCGATTCCGGCGACCAGGCCTCCCGCAGCCCGCTCGCGCGGATCGCGCCGCGGGCCTTGGGGCCGCGGGCCAGCAGGGTCGCCGAGCCGATCGCCTTGGTGAGCGGATCGAGCAGATCCCAGGCGTCGGCGGCCTCCATCCAGCCGCGGAAACCGATCCCGGTGGTGGCGACGACGACGTCCAGCGGCGCGGACAGGCACCGCTCGGTCGCCTGGCGCAGCTCCGTGTCGTCGGCCAGCGGGACGATCCGGATCGCCGGGCCGTACAGGATCCGTGCCCCGCGGCGCTCGAGCGCGGCACCGAACTCCTCCCGGCGGCGCGCCGCGGTGATCCCGATGGTGTAGCCGGCCAGCGGCTCGACGCCGCTGGAACCACCAGTCACGTCGCTTTCACCTCAACCATTCCCTCGCGGCTGCGCACCTCGTAGACGGGTACGGTGACCCCTTCCGCGTCCAGGCACTCTCCGGTGCGCAGATCGAAGACCTGCTTGTGCAGTGGAGACGCTACCGTCCGCCGCCCCGCCCGGCTTCCCACGATGCCCCGGGCGAGCACGCAGGTGCCCGTGAACGGGTCCCGGTTGCCGAGGGCGAACAGCTGACCGTCGTGGCAGCGGAACAGCGCGACCTGGACATCGCCGACGAGCGCGGCGACACCGCGCTCCGGCAGCAGGTCGTCGTACCGGCAGACCGTGGCCCACGTCATGGTTGCGTCCTTTCCCGTCATCGGGTCGGTATCCCCACCGCGACGCCGGTGGCCGGGACGGCTGCGGCCGGGACGGCGGCGGCTGGGGTACCGGCGACCGGGAGGCCCAGGAGCACCGGCCGGGGCTGGCCGCGTTCCGTCACGAAGGTGATGGTCGGGTCGGGGGTGTCCGGGGCGTTCACGAACGAGACGAACCGGCTCAGCCGCGCCGGGTCGGCCAGCACCGCCGCCCATTCGTCCTCGTAGCCGCCGACGTGTCGCTCGATCGCCGCGTCAAGCTCCGCGGCGATGCCCAGGGCGTCGTCGACGAGCACCGAGCGCAGGTAGTCGAGGCCGTCCACCTGCTCACCGCCGGGGCCGGTGGACAGCGACTCGACCCAGCTCGACGTCCGCTGCAACCGGTCGGCGGTGCGGACGTAGAAGACGATGAACCGGTCGATCGTGCGGACCAGGGTCTCGGTGTCGACGTCGGCGAGCAGGAGGTCCGCGTGCCGGGGCCGGAACCCGCCGTTGCCACCGACGTAGAGGTTCCACCCGTTCTCGGTGGCGATCACGCCGATGTCCTTGCCACGGGCCTCGGCACATTCACGCGCGCAGCCGGAGACCGCGGCCTTGATCTTGTGCGGTGATCGGATGCCGCGGTAGCGCAGCTCCAGCGCGATGGCGAGGGCGAGGGAGTCCTGCACGCCGTACCGGCACCAGGTCGAGCCGACACAGGACTTCACAGTGCGCAGCGCCTTGCCGTAGGCGTGCCCCGACTCGAACCCGGCGTCGACGAGACGGCGCCAGATCGCCGGCAGCTGCTCCAGCCGGGCCCCGAGCAGGTCGATGCGCTGCCCACCGGTGATCTTCGTGTAGAGGTCGAAGTCCCGGGCGACCGTGCCGATGGCGATCAGCTTCTCCGGCGTGATCTCACCGCCGGGAATCCGCGGCACGACCGAATAGGTGCCGTTGCGCTGGATGTTGGCGAGGAACGCGTCGTTGGTGTCCTGCAGCGCCGCCTGCTCACCGTCGAGAATGTGGCCGTTGCCGAGGCTGGCGAGAATAGACGCCACGACCGGCTTGCACACATCGCAGCCGCGGCCCCGCCCGTACCGGTCTACGAGCTCGCTGAACGTCGCGATCCGCTCGACCCGGACCAGGTCGAACAGCTCCGCCCGCGAATGGTCGAAATGCTCGCACAGCGCCTTGTCGACGGTCACTCCGCTTTCGGTGAGCAGCGTCGAGAGCAGCGGAACGCACGACCCGCAGCCGGTGCCGGCCTTCGTGCACTCCTTGACCTCGGCGACGGTGGTGAGACCGGATCCGGCGATCGCGGTGTCGATCGCCTCCCGCGTCACGGCGTGGCACGAGCAGACCATCGCGTCGGCGGGCAGCGCCCCGACGGGCCCGCCACCGGCACCGTCACCGCGCGGGGCGAGCATCGCGAGCGGGTCCCCGGGCAGCGGGCGGCCGACCAGCGGACGCAGGGCGGCGTACCTCGACGCGTCCCCCACCAGCACTCCACCGAGCAGGGTGGTCGCGTCGTCGGAGACGACGAGCTTCGCGTAGGAACCGGCGACCGGATCGTTGACGGTGACTTCCAGCGCGCCGTCGGTGGTGGCCAGCGCGTCACCGAAACTCGCGACGTCCACACCGAGCAGCTTGAGCTTCGTGGCGGTGTCCGCGGCGCGGAACTCCGCGTTCCCGCCGGCAAGCCGGTCGGCGAGCACCGAACCCATCGCGTAGCCGGGAGCCACCAGCCCGTAGACCGTGCCGTCGATGCAGGCGCACTCCCCGATCGCGTGGACAGCGGCGTCGGCGGTGCGGCAGCCGGCGTCGACCACCACCCCGCCCCGCGCACCGACCGCCAGCCCCGCGTCCCGCGCGAGCTGGTCACGCGGACGCACCCCGGCGGCGAACACGACCAGGTCGACGGGCAGCTCGGTGCCGTCCCCCAGGGTGACGAGCCTCGGTGCGGCCTGGTCCGGCGCGGCCTCGGTCACCGCGGCGGCGAAGGTACCGAGATGGACGGTGACGCCGAGCTCCTCGACCAGCCGGCGCAGCAGCGCGCCGCCGCCCTCGTCGACCTGCAACGGCATGAGCCGTGGGGCCATCTCGACGACGTGCACGGCCAGCCCGAGCAGCCGCAGCGCGCGGGCGGCCTCCAGGCCGAGCAGCCCGCCGCCGACCACCAGCCCCACTCGCGTGCGTGCCCGCCGGGCGGCCGCGTGGATCGCCTCCAGGTCGTCGAGCGTGCGGTAGACGAAACAGCCCGGCAGGTCGGCGCCGGGCACCGGCGGGACGAACGCGGCGGAACCGGTCGCCAGCACGAGCGCGTCGTAGCCGACGGTCCGTCCGTGACTGGTGGTGACGGTCCGTGCCGCGCGGTCGACCGCGATGACGGCCTCGTCGAGATGCAGCCGGTATCCGTGGCCGTCGTAACAGCCCGAGGCGACGAGATCCAGGCTCTGCGGGCTGGCCCCGTCGAAGTAGGACGACAGTGCGACCCGGTCGTAGGCTTGCCGCGGCTCCTCCCCGAAGACGGTGACCTGCCAGTGGCGGTCGACGTCCCGTTCTCGCAGCGCCTCGACGAAATGCTGGCCGACCATGCCGTTGCCGACCACGACGAGACGGCGGCCCGAATTCGTTTCCATGACCAGTCCCCACGCGCCCGGATCCGTCAGGCCCGGCTGCCGCCATGGTCGCCAGGCCCTGTTATGCCGAGCGCGCGCAGGCGTTAACTCGTGGGCAAGGAGATCTCACCGCCGCCGGGTGGGCGCTGTGCGCGCACTGCTGTACACGCATGCTGTGCGCGGCGCTGCTGTGCGCGGCGCTGCTGTACGCGGGCGCTGCTGCACGCGGGTGTCAGTGGCTGGCCGGGAGCCGGCTGGTGACGCCGTCGAGGAAGATCGCCATGCTGTGCGCGAAGACGGCGTCGACCGGCGCGGACAGGTAGACGTCCCCGGTCTCGCGAAGCGCCGCGACATCATCGGGGGGCAGGCGGTCGAGCAGCTCGTCGAAGCCGGCGCCGGCCGGGACGCCGCTCGGGCTGCGCCCGGATCGGCTGCGCTGGATGGTCGCGGCGCCCGCCACGAGCTCGATCATGGCGATGGTCGTGTACACGGCCTCCGCCCTGGTCAGCCCGGCGGAGTCGAAGGCGGTCACCGCCGCGTTGACGAAGCGCAGCATGTTGGGGCCGTAGCCGTGCATGTTCCGCCCCGCCGCGTCGGGAAGCGGCTGGTCGAGGATGACCCTGCGCATCTCGCTCATGAGCACTTCGATGTCGGCTCGCCAGCCGCGGCCGGTGCGCTCGATCCGGATGTCGCCCATGACGTGGTCCCCGATCAGCGCGATCAGTTCGTCCCGGCTGGCGATGTGCCGGTAGAGCGAGGCGTTGCTGGTGCCGAGCCGCTCGGCGACGGCGCGCACCGTGAGGGCGTCCAGCCCGTCCTCGCGCAGGACGTCGAGGGCGGCTCCGATGATCCGCTCGGTGGACAGCCCGCCGAGCCGCGGCCGCCGGCGGCGTTCGAGGTCCGAGCGCTGGATCCACCAGCGGGCCGAACCGGGCTCGTAGCCCACGGATGCGCACGCCACGAGGCCGTCCGAGTCCACCTGGACAGTATGCAAGATCCGCTCCGATACTCACACGGCAGATAGGTGAATGCTGGTCGCATTGGGGCCGGCCGGCCCGGGCTGCCACCCGGATCAGCCACCCCGGCCGGCCGCCCTAGCCGGCCCGGTGCGCGGCGGCGAACGCACGCAGCTCGCGGGCGACGTCGGGGCCGGACGGCTGGTACATGATCTCGCTGAAGCCGGACGCGGCCAGCCTGTCGAGCCCGTCGCGGATGTCCGCGGGGGCCCCGACCATTGTCCGGGTATCGATGTGGTCCAACAGAAGGTGGTCTCGCTCGGCGAGGTGCGTGACGTGACCCTCGAAGCTGAGCAGGTGACGCTCACCCTCGGGTGCGAGCGCCTCCAGGGCCGCCCGCCACCGCTCGCCGCCGGGCAGCCGGTCCACCGCCGACGCTCCCCCGAGGGCGTAGGCGGTGTGCCAGGGGATCACCCGCCAGGGCCCGATGGCGGCGCGCACCCGGGCACACTCGCGGTCCTCGCCGGCGTCCAGCACGGTGCCGGTGACCATCGTCGCGGTCGGCAACGTGGGGTGCACGGGGCCGATCGTCCCGTCCGCCACCTCGGGGGCCCGCCGGTTGCCTCGTGGTCCGAGAACGCTGAGCCACAGCGGGACCTCGACCGGCCGGGGCGTGGCCATGCCGGGCCAGTGCAGCATCCGGGCCGGCGCTCCGTCGAGCACGACGGTCTCGCCGGCGAGCAGCCGCCGCAGCGAGCCGACATAGTCGACCATGGCGTCCAGGGGCATCGCCGGCTGGCCGATCGCCATCCGGGCGGTGTAGCCGGTTCCGAAGCAGGCGCGGAACCGGCCGCCGGACAGCCGCGCGATGGTGGCGATGCCGGACGCCATGGTCATGACGGAGCGCTGGGTGGGTATCAGGACGGCGGTCGCGAGCCCGATCCGCGTCGTGCGGGCCGCGGCGAGCGCCAGATGGGCGAACGGATCCTCCCACAGCGGGGCCGAGTCGAAGATCCACACCCGGGTGTACCCGAGCTCCTCCGCGAGGACGGCGAGCTCCGCGAAGTCGGGGCCCGGCGGCAGCCCGCAGGATAACTCGTACTCGCTCACCGGATTCATGAATCCGTTGTACCGGTCCGGGCATCCGGTCGGAAGCCGAACCGCCGACTTTCCGGACCGCTGGTCCGTTTTCTGTGGCGGCTGCCGGCGTGGCGGGGCATACTCCCAGCACCGGCCAGCCTGGCCTGCCGGTCGCACGGTAGGCCCAATCGGTGACAGCATTCGACCATGAACGTATGTTCAGGTGAGGAGCCGCCGGTGCCCAAGGGGTATGTGATCGTGACCGAGACCATCCACGACCCGGCCGGCATGGCGGCCTACAGCCAGCTCTCCGGCCGGTCGCTCGCCGAGTACGACGGCCGGGTCCTGGTGGTCGACGACGGTGTCGAGATCCGTGAAGGGTCCTGGCCGGGCAGCCGGACGGTCGTCATCGAGTTCGCCTCGGTCGAACAGGCCCGTGCCTGGTACGAGTCGGAGAGCTACCAGGCCGCCGCCCCGCTGCGCCGCGCCGCGGCCGACTGCAGCCTCGTCATCGCGGCGGGCTTCGTCCCACGGCCCGCCCCGACCGCGACCGGCTGACCCGCCCTCCCCCACGCCCCCCACCCCCACACCACACCGACGGGATGAGGATTCTGACAACGATGATGACGAGCCCTTCTGCCACCCGGTGCCAGCGATGACGGCGGAGTCAGCGCGCATCTCGCCGCTGCCGGTCGAACAGTGGAGCGACGACGCGGCGCAGACCCTGCCCCGCTACTTACGCCGGCCGGAGCTGTTCGCGCCGGACCGCCCGAACGCGCTTCCGATGCCGACCTCGCTGCGGCTGTTCGCCCACCACATCCGGCTGACCGAGCCCTGGCTCGCCTTCTCCGAGGTCCTTGTCGGCAAGGATTCGGTGCTGGACCCGGCGCACCGTGAGCTGCTCGTCCTGCGAGTGGCCTGGCGAACCCGCTCGCAGTACGAGTGGACCCACCATGTCCGCATCGGTCGGGCCTGCGGCGTCACCACCGAACAGATCCACGCCATCCCCCAGGGCGCCGAGGCCGAGGTGTGGACGCCACTCGAACGCGCGATGATGGCCGCGGTCGACCAGATGATCGACCGATTCCGCGTGGACGACGAGACCTGGCAGGTGCTCGCGTCCCATCTCGACAAGCCGCGGCTTCTTGAGCTCTCCTTCGTCGTCGGCAGCTATCTCTGCCTGGCGCAGGTTTTCAACAACGTCGGCCTGGAGGCGGACCCACCCTCCGAGCCCCTGGACGCACCGGCACTTCCGGCACTGGGGGACTGACCGCCTATGACGACGAATCAGACCACCGGTCAGCGGACCGCGACGAGGGAGTCGACGACACGCGACCAGTTGCTCGACGCCGCCGAGCAGCTGCTGTTGGAGGAGGGCTACGCCGCCGTCACGTCGCGCCGCGTCGGCGCGCGGGCCGGGCTCGCCCCGCAGCTGGTGCACTACTACTTCCGGACCATGGACGACCTGTTCCTGCAGGTCTTCCGGCGGCGCGCGGACGTCGGACTGGAACTGCTCCGCGAGGTGCTGCGCTCCCGCCCAACCCTGCGGCAGCTCTGGGACCTGCGCGAGGCCGGGATCAACACGACCATGCGGTTCAACCTGGAGTTCATGGCGCTGGCCAACCACCGCAAGGCGATCCGCTCCGCGATCGTCGAGTACTACCGCCAGTACCGGCAGCTCCAGCTGGACGCGTTCACCGCCGCCCTGGCGGATCTCGGCGTCACACCGGAGCGGTGCCCCCCGCTGGTGGCACAGCTGGTGATGGTCGGCGTCACCCAGCTGGTCGCCATCGACGAGGAGTTCGGGCTGGGGGCCGGTTACGACACCGTCCTGGCCTACCTCAATGATCAGATCGGCGATCTCACCCGCGGCCACGCGCAGGCACAGGCGCAGGCGCAGGCGCAGGCACAGCAGCCGCCGGGGCCGTGAAACGAGCGACAGCGGCCCGACAGACGGGTGAAAGCGGCGTGCAGGTGCGGTGAAACCGCGGGCAACTACCGTCCCGGGTGTCAGTTTCACGCCCTTCCCACCCGGAGGAACCCGCTTTGGGCGCCGTACCCGCAGTCCAGGCCCGCGGCCTGGTCAAGACGTTCCGTGAACAACGCGCGGTCGACGGAATCGACCTCGACGTCCGCCAGGGCGAGATCTTCGGAGTTCTCGGCCCGAACGGAGCCGGCAAGACGACGACCCTGAAGATGCTGGCCACCCTGCTGCCGATCGACAGCGGGCAGGCCGAGATCTTCGGGGTCGACGTCGCCGCGCATCCGAACCGGGTGCGGCAGCTCATCGGTGTCACCGGGCAGTACGCCTCGGTCGACGAGGATCTCACCGCCACCGAGAACCTGTGGCTGTTCGGACGTCTGCAGGGGCTGCGCGCCGCCGACGCACGTTCGACGGCGCGGCGCCTGCTGGAGCAGTTCGGCCTGCAGGAGGCCGCCGACCGCAGGATCGCCGAGTTCTCCGGTGGTATGCGCCGCCGCCTCGACCTGGCCGCCTCCCTGATCACCCGTCCGCCCCTGATCTTCCTGGACGAACCGACCACCGGCCTCGACCCGCGCACCCGGGGCCAGATGTGGGACACCATCCGCGGCCTGGTCGCCGACGGCTGCACCGTCCTGCTCACCACCCAGTACCTCGACGAGGCGGACCAGCTCGCCGACCGGGTCTGCGTCATCGACCACGGCCGCAAGGTCGCCGAGGGCACCCCGGACGACCTGAAGTCGCAGGTCGGCGAGTCGACCCTGCAGGTCCAGCTGGATTCGGGGGCCGACCAGGCCGCCGCCGCCGAGGTGGTGCGCCGCGTCCTCGCCGAGGAGCCGGTGCTCACCCCCGAGGCCGGCCGGCTCAACGTCCCGCTCCCGGACGCCGACCGGGCCGCCGACGTGCTGCTCGGCCTGCGCGCCGCCGGGGTCTCCATCCGCTCGGTCAGCGTCGCACGGCCCACGCTCGACGAGGTGTTCCTCGCCCTCACCGGTCATGACGTCCCGGCGGACGGTTCCGGCACCGACAGCACCGACAGCACGGACGACATCGACGACGCTGATCGCGCTGACCACGCCGGCTCCGCTCTGGAGGCTGCACGATGAGCACCACCACCGACGCCGCCACCACGGCCGCCCGCACCAGCTCCGTCACCGGCACTCCCGCGGCCGCGCCGCTCGCCGGCCGGTCACCGGTCAGGCCGCTCGACACCGAGGCCGCGTTCGCCCGGACCAAGGGCCGGGTCGGGGCCGGGGACACCGTCGTCCAGACGTTCGCGATGGCCTGGCGGGCGCTGAAGAAGATGCGCCGCAACCCGGAGCAGTTCTTCGACGTGGCCCTGCAGCCACTGCTGTTCACGGCGATGTTCGCCTACGTCTTCGGTGGCGCGATCTCCGGCGACGTCGACAGCTACCTGCCGTTGCTGATTCCCGGCATCGTCGCGCAGACGGTGCTCACGACCTGCATGGCCACCGGGACACAGCTACGCGAGGACATGGACAAGGGCGTCTTCGACCGGTTCCGGTCGCTGCCGATGTCCCGGGTCGCGCCACTGGCCGGTCCGATGGTCGCCGATCTGGTGCGTTACGTGACCGCCGCCGTGCTCACCTATCTGATGGGCCTTCTGCTCGGGTACCGGCCGGGTGGCGGTGTGCCGGGCGTCGCCGGTGCGGTGGTGCTGGCGGTGTTCACCGGCTGGGCGATCGCGTGGGCGTTCACCTGGATCGGCACGATCGCCCGCAGCGCCCGCAGCGTGCAGGGGATCTCGATGATGATCCTCTTCCCGCTGACGTTCCTGTCCAACGCGTTCGTCCCGGCGGACACCCTGCCGGGCTGGCTGGAGACCTTCACGAAGGTCAACCCGGTGTCACATCTCGTCTCCGCGACCCGGGACCTGGCCAACAACGGAACGGTCACCGCCCAGGTCGCCTGGACGCTGCTCACCGGACTCGCGGTGATCGCCATCTTCCTGCCGCTGTCCGTCGCCAGCTACCGGCGCAACCTGTGAGTGCGGGACGAGGCACGAACTCCCGGCCGGCTCCGGCTTCCCAGCCGGCTCCGTCTTCCCAGCCAGCTCCGTAGTACCAGCCGGCTCCGTAGTACCGGCAAGCCCTGCTCCACCCACCAGACGCAGCACCGTGTCCCGAGCCTCCTCGAACAGCTCCGCACCGCGACGCTCGCCGAGGCCTGCCTCGACCGCCGACAGCAGGCCCGGCGCGCATCGCTCGATCAGATCCGCCACCCACTCCCAGTGCAGCGGGCTGACGATGGACACGTAGTCGAACCGCCGCGCGACCGCGAGCAGCCGAACGGCGTCGTCGATACCGTGCTCTGGCGCGCCCGCCCTGCCGACAGCACCCCCGGCCGTACCGCCACGCCCGGCTTCATCGGCCTCACCGGCACCGTCTGCCCAGGTCCGCAGATTCCAGGTCGCGGTCGCGAACAGTGTGGTGCCGAACACCGGGTAGTCGATGTAGCCCGATGCGAGGCCCAACAGCCTGGAGCACCGCGTCAGGCAGGACGCATACAGCTCACGACCAACCGAGACCTGCTCGGCGTCGGCCGCATACCGGCTGAACGCGGCCAGCGCCACCGCCTCGCCGAACAGCAGCCAGGGCTCCAGACCACTCTGCGGCACCCCGGGCAGCGCGATCAGCCGCGTCCGCCGCGCCACCGTCAGATACTCGCGCAGCCCGTCCGGCACCTGGCCGCGAGCGGTCGTGAGCTCCGCCCGGACCAGGCCCACCATCATCCCGCCGAGCAGCAGGTCGCTCTCCGGCGCGGCCGCGCCGTGGGCGGTCCCCCCGGCCACCCCGTCGGCCCCGGCCCCGTCGGCCTCGACCCCGTCGGCCGATCCCAGCAGCCCGGCCAGGAGCTCCTCGGCCTCATCGAGCTTGCCGCGGCCGATGGCGTCGACAGCGAGCAGGGTCCGCAGGTTGGCGGCGTCGTCGAGGGCGCCGAGCCGGCGCAGGACCGGCAGCGCCGTGCGGGCATGGGCCCGCATCGCGGCCGGATCGCCGCGCCGCAGGCTCAGCGTGGCGAGCTGGGTATGCATACCCGCCGCCAGCCACGGACCGTCCTCGGGCCGGGTCAGCTTCAGAACCCGCTGCGCGGCCTCCACAGCGGCCGCCGAGTCACCGGCGTTCTCGTGCAGATGCGTCAGCCAGACCAGGGCGAGCATGGCGCAGTGGCGGTCACCGTCACCCACGAGCCGTTCGAGAGCCGCCCGGTTCTCGACGTACGTCTGCCAGCCGGGCCGCTCGGGGGCTGGATCGACGGCCAGCAGCAGGCGCACACCGGCGGCGACCCGCGGATCACCGGCCGCGTCCGGGCCGAGTCTTGTCAGCAGCTCGCGAATCGGCGCGGCGTCGCCGTCCCCGAGAGCGACCGCGCTGCTCAGCACCGCCAACGCCGCGGCCCTGGTGACCGGCACCGCCCGGGGCGGCGGCTCCCAGCCACCGAACGCGTCGCCGATCGCCCCGGTCAACGTCAGGATCCGCGTGTGCTCACCGCGGATGTCCCAGAACCCGGCCAGCACCGCGACCAGGCCCATCACCGATTCGAGATCACTCTCGGCCAGGGCCGCCCGGAGCTCGTCGGTGAGGTTCGCCTCCTCGGCGGCCACCGCGTCGACCGCGTCGAACTGCCCTGCTCCGTAGAGGCTCTCGCCCTGGCGCAGCGCGTAGCGCACCGCCCAGGAGCGCCGCGACCGGCGGGCCGCGGCGAGACCGCCGGCCTGGGTCAGCCGCAGCAGGCCGAACTCGCGGACGGTCTCCAGCATCTGGTACCGCACACCGCCGGCTGTCTCGCGCACGCTGAGCAGCGACTGGTCGACGAGGCTCTGCACCACGTCGACCACGTCGACATCCAGCTCCGGCGCCCGCTCCGCCCCCGGCCCCGGCCCCGGCCCCGGCCCCGGCCCCGGCCCGAGGATCTCCTCGGCGGTGTCGAGGGTGAAGCCGTCCTGGAAGACCGCGAGCCAGCGCAGCGCCTGCCGCTCGGGCTCGTCGAGGAGGTTCCACGACCAGTCGATCACCGCGAGCAGGGTCCGGTGCCGGTCCGGCGCGCTGCGGTCGCCGCCGCGCAGCAGGGCGAAGCGGTCCGCGAGGCGCCGGTCGATCTCCTCGACCGACATGACCCGCACCCGCGCCGCCGCCAGCTCGACGGCCAGCGGCAGGCCGTCCAGCCGGGCGACGACCGCCGCCACGGCCGTGTCGTCGAGGCGGACACCGGGCCGCGCCGCCACCGCACGTTCACGGAACAGCTCGAGGGCGTCCGCCGACGACAGTGCGCCCAGCGGATACACCCGCTCACCGCCGATCGACAGCGGCGCCCGGCTGGTGGTCAGCACCCGCAGGTCCGCGGTGGTCGCGACGAGAAAGGCGACCAGCTCCGCGACGGCGGCCACCAGATGCTCGCAGTTGTCGAGCACGAGCAGGCTGGGCCCGCTCGACAGCTGCTGGGCGATCCGGGCCCGCAGGTCCGCACGCTGCGGCGGTGTCAGCACCGTACGGCTGCTGACCGAATCGCGGACGCCGAGCGCGGAGCCGACCTCGCCGAGCAGATCCTCCGGCGCGGCGACACCGACCAGCTCCACCATCCGCACCACGGGCAGTGTGCTGTCCCGGGCGAGCACGTTCGCGAGCCTGGTCTTGCCGAGCCCCCCAGGACCGACGATCGACACCACCCGCGCCCCGGCGAGCATCGCCCGCAGGCGCTCGATGTCCCGGTCGCGCCCCAGCAGCGGGGTGGCATCGTGGCGCAGGCCGGTCCGCACGGCGGGCCGGTCCGCCGCGAGCAGCTCCTGGTGCACCCGGGCGAGCCCGGGCCCGGGCCCGGTGCCCAGGCGGTCCCGCAGGTCGCGGCGGTAGAACTCGAAGCGCTCCAGGGCGGCACCGGGGCTGCGGACCACAGCCTCGCTACGCAGCAGATCCGCCAGCAGTACCTCGTCGTCCGGCCGGCCGGCAACCGCCTCCTCGAGCAGCGGCAGGGCCTCGGCGTGTTCCCCCGCGCGGCCGCGGGCCTGGCCGAGCACGGCCCGGGCGGTCGCCAGGTCGGCGATGGCGGCTCGGCGGACGTCCGCGAGCGGACCGTCAGCCAGGGCGCTCTCCTGCGCCACCCGCGGCCGGGCCGCCGCCGGCTGGCCCGCCACTGGATGGCCGGTCACCAGGGCCGCACCCAGCGCGAGCGCCTGGCGGGCCGCGGCGGCGGCGGCGACCGGATCACCCGGCAGCAGCTGGCCGGCCTGGACCGCCAGCGCGGCCAGCAACGAGCTGTCGATCTGGTCGGGTGCCAGGTCGAGGCGGTAGCCGCCGCCGTCGCGCACCACCAGACCGGCGCCGAGGATCGTCCGCGTCCGCGACACGACGACCTGCAGGCTCTTCACCGCGTTGGCCGTCGGCTCCCCGCGCCAGATCAGGGCAGCGAGCTGCTCGGCCGGCACCGGCCGCCCACCGGCGGCCGCCAGCGTCGCGAGCAGCGCCTGCGGGCGGTCGCCAGCGACCGGAGTGCCGTTCCAGCGCACCCCGTCAAGCAGGATGAGGCTCACGCCGCCCACGCGGATCAGTCTAGGCGGGCCCTCCACTGTCGAGCCCAGACCCGCCACCGCCAGCCCGAGCCCGCCTCAGGCCGGGACGACACCGATGGAACCGGGACGGAAGGAGTCGGGGTCGGCGGCGGCCCAGTCCGCGGCCCAGGCACGCGGCGGATCGGCGAGGAGCTCCCCGGGCTCCAGCCAGTCGAACAGCTCGGCGTAGCTGCGCGTGTCGGTGTGGCTGACCCGCCGCAGCAGCATCTCGGGTCCGAGCTCGCCGGGGCCGGCACAGCCGAGGGAGGCCATCACCCGCACCGCCTGCTCGACGGTCGCCGCCTGGTAGCGCCGCACCCGCTCGCTCTTGTCCGCGACGTCCAGTGCACGGGCCCGGCGCGGGTCCTGCGTCGCCACCCCGACCGGGCAATGGTTCGTGTGGCAGCGCTGCGCCTGGATGCAGCCCGTCGCCATCATCATCGCCCGCGCCGCGTTGGTGTAGTCGGCGCCCTGCGCGATCCGCTTCACGATGTCGACACCGCTGGCGACCTTGCCGCTCACCCCGATCCGGATCTGACCGCGCAGGCCGACGCCGACCAGCGCGTTGTGCACCGTGATCAGGCCTTCGGTCAGCGGGGTGCCGACATGGTCCTCGTACTCCAGCGGAGCCGCGCCGGTGCCGCCCTCGGAGCCGTCCACCACGATGAAGTCGGGGGTGACCCCCTCGACGACCATCGCCTTGCAGATCGCCAGCAGCTCCCGGCGGGAACCGACGCACAGCTTGAACCCGACCGGCTTGCCCGCCGCCAGCTCCCGCATCCGCGCGATGAACAGGACGAGCTCGCGCGGGGTGGAGAACACCCGGTGATGCGCCGGGCTGATGCAGTCCACGCCGAGGGGCACCCCGCGGGCCGCCGCGATCGCGGGGGTCACCTTCGCCGCCGGCAGCACGCCGCCGAGGCCGGGCTTCGCGCCCTGGCTCAGCTTCAGCTCGACCATCCGCACCGTCGGCAGCGCGGCGACATCCTTGAAGCGGGCCGGGTCGAAGTCGCCGTCCGGGGTGCGGGTGCCGAAGTAGCCGCTGCCGATCTCCCAGACCAGATCTGCGCCGTGCCGCAGGTGGTATTCGGTCAGGCCGCCCTCACCGGTGTCGTGGGCGAAACCGCCGGTGGCCGCGCCCCGGTTCATCGCCAGCACCGCGTTCGCCGACAGCGCCCCGAAGCTCATCGCGGAGATGTTCAGCAGTGCCATGTCGTACGGCTGGGTGCAGTCCGGCCCACCGATCCGGACCCGCGGCGGTGGCGCGCCGGGGTCGACGGGCACCGGGGCGGTCGAGTGCGGCAGGTACTCGTAGCCGACCTCGTTGACGTCCCGCTCGGTGCCGAACGCCTGGTCACCGTGGATGCCCTTGGCCCGCTGGTAGATCACCGTCCGGGTGTCGCGGTCGAACGGGCGCCCGTCGTAGTTGCGTTCGATGAAGTACTGCTGGATCTCCGGGCGGATCTTCTCCAGGGCGAACCGCAGATGCCCGAGCACCGGGTGGAAGCGCAGGATCGCGTGCCGCCGCTGGGTCACGTCGTGCACGGCGAGCAGCAGCAGTGCGGCAGCGACCCCGACGCCGGCCCACCAGCCGGCCGAGACGAACAACGCCAGCACCGACCCCACCGCGACCAACGCGGCCAGCGAGAGAACCGTCGCAACCGGCAACATCGCGAACCGTGACCTTCCTGCCCCGGTTCCCCCGCACGGTGACCCGTCCGGCGCGGGGTGATCCGCCCGGCCTGGCCCTGATCGCCCGGACCAACCGGTTCACCCGCGTCCGCGGCAGGTCCGACCGTATCTCCCGGTTCCGCCGTGCGGTGTGCGCCCAGAGCGGACGGAACCGGCCCGCGGGAGGCGCTCGTGGAAGCCGCCCGTGGCCAGCGGCCCGCAACACCGGGCGACCGTCGCACCAGGCGACCGCGGCACAGCCGCAGGCCAGGTGCGGCGAAGCGGTTCGCAACCGATCATTCGCGGCCGGAATCGCGCTCCGTTCGCCCGGCGGCATTCCCGCTGAAGGTACTCATGTCGACCTGGAACGTGAATTCGTCCGGAGCCGGAGAGTTAACCTCGTGTACCACAACGGTTGCGCTCGCCGTGTTCCCTTCGTCATCGCCCACCAGAACCCTGGCGCCGACGGTCAGCTCGACGCCCGCCTCCACGGCGTCCGCGTATGCCGTAATACGCATGTCAACATCAAGATCATTGAAGTCGACCCAAACATCACGCCCGGCCACGGCCACCCCTCCCGTGTCTGAGCCTCCAGGTGTCCACGCCGCCACGGCGCCCTGATCAGCCCGCCAAGTATAGGCGGCGGAGGTGTCCACGCGAGAGGGTTGGACCCACCGAGCGAGTCAGAGGTCACGTCGATGGATCGGCGGGCCGAAGGCCTCCCGGAGCGCGTCGAAGGTCGCGAGGGTATAGGAATCCCCGAACCAGATCGTCTGATGGAGATCGGCCAGCGTGGCCTCCACCTCGAAACCGCTCGCACGAATTCTGCCGGCCGTGCTCAGCCGGACCCGGTCATGCGGCAGGCGATCGCCCAGCACCTCCAGCAGAAGCTTCGCCGACAGCCCCTCGGCACCGAAGACCGATATCCCGGGCCTCCCGAGTTTTCGATGCGCCTTGTGGGCCGACTTCCAGAGGTCACCATCAAGCATCTCACCCCCCCCGGACCACAATTGTTTCGTCGGGCAGTCGAAGAAATCGACCTTCGGAAAGAATCACTTTGACTCCAAGTGTCGAACGCCCTCCCCGATCGACTTCTCGGAGCAGTGGTCGCTCGCCTCGCTGGCGGCTGGCCTCATCAGACACGCCCGGAGGGTGGACGTGTCGGCGGGCACGTCCTCCGGGACGCGCCCATGCGCACTCTCCATTCACAAGCACACGGCGTCACGACCGGCCGGGCGGTGGAACAACAGATCGCACGCCCGCCGGTAAGCGGTCACTGGACCGCAAGCGATGCTACAGGGTGTATGAGCAGGCTCATCCGGCCTATCTCCCGGGGGCGGACAAACTCGCCCCTCCGTCGCGCGTTGTGATTACCGGGATGGGAGATGGGATGAGACGGGACGGGATGGGACCACCCGGACCCCGACACCTGTCGGCGGTGGGCCCTGCGGCGACAGGGCACACACCGACCGGCTGCTCCCGAGCATGGCGCGGGAATTCATATGCAGATGCATCAGCCCGGCGCATTCAGCGCGCACACGCTTCCTCGCGTCCGCGGGCCCTGGGGGTGCCACATCGTCCTGCCCCGCGTTCCCGGGTTCTGAAAATCGATGTCGGATTCAGCACCGTCACACCGGCGCAAGCCGACAGTCCTTGGCACGCAGAGTTAGGCACGACCATCCGCCGGATGAGCGTCCTGGGCCGAGACGTCAACCTTTCGGCGGAGCGACACCCGTGAGCCGACGCGGCCGAGGCACACCGACCGCCCGCCGGTGCTGGCTCTGCTCGTGGCGAATCTGCTGCAGGCTAATTCATGCGCGGCCCGCCATGCCGGCTACCTACCGTGACGCCATGGACGTCGTCGAGCTGGTCCCGGACCTCTACTTCCTGCGCTTTCCCGTCGGGCACGTCTACCTGTGGCGGGACCCGGACGGGCTCACCGTGATCGACGCGGGTCTGCCCGGCTCCGGGCCGCACATCGCCGGGGCGATCCGCGAGCTCGGCTGGCACCCACGGGACGTCCGGCAGCTCGTCCTCACCCACGGCCATGTCGACCACGCCGGCGCGGCGGCCGAGATCGCGGCCTGGGGCGAGGTGACCGTGCTCGCCCACCAGGCGGACGTCCCGCTGGTCGAGGGGCGCGCCGCGGCCCTGCCGCCGGACCTCGCCGACTGGGAGCAGGCTCTGTACGACCAGGTCCAGGCCGGTCTGCCGGCCACCGATCCCGCTCCGGTGCGGATCGATCGCCCGCTGGCCGACGGGGACGTCGTCGACATCGCCGACGGGGCGCTGACCATCGCCACGCCGGGGCACACCGCCGGCAGCATCGCTCTCTACCTGCCCGGGCCACGGGTGCTGTTCGCCGGCGACATCATGGCCCGCGACCCGCAGTCCGCCGACCCGCGGACGCCGGTCTTCCCAGGCGTGTTCAACGTCGACCGGGCCGAGGCCCTCGCGTCCTTCGCCAGGCTGGCGGCGCTCGACGTCGAGACCGCCTGCTTCGGCCACGGCGAGCCCCTCGCGGGGGATGCCGCAACCTTCCTGCGCGCCGCCGCCGAACGCCTCTCCAGGCCCACACTGTGAGCGCGGGCCTGGAAGGATGAATCACTGTGACAGATGAATCCGCGGCCTTATCCGATGCCGTTCCCGGTGGCCCCGACTTCGGCCGGTTCGTGGAGAACCTGCGCGAGTTGCTCGACGTGGTGGCCGACACCCGACCGCCCGCTGCGGTCGTGACCCAGGTCGCCGACCAGTTCACGCAGCTCAGCGCGCAGCTGCGGCAGTTCGCCGTGCCCGAGGCCGAGCGCGTCACCGGCATGCGGCTGGACCTGGATGGCCGCGGTCAGACGATGGTTCCCCCGGTGATCTGGGACGAGCGGGGTGGCGACCGCACGGTGGCCCGGGTGACGTTCGGGCGGCATTACCTCACCCTCGGCGGGGCGGTGCACGGCGGCGCCATCGGGTTGGTGTTCGACGAGGTGCTGGCCATGCTGGCCAACCACGGGCGGCCGTTCGCGCGGTCGCTGTACCTGAACGTCAGCTACCGTGCGCTCACCCGGGTCGAGGTGGGGCTGCGGGTGGAGGCGACAGTCGACCGTGTCGAGGGCCGCAAGCTGTTCCTCAGCGGCCGGCTGTTCGACGGCGAGACCCTGTGCGCCGACGCGGAGAGCCTGTTCATCCAGCTCAGGCCCACCGGGGCATAGGCGGCGCGGCGCGAGACGGCGCGGCGTCCGCGCGAGACGGCGCCGCGCGGCGGGGTCAGGGGCGGACGAGGACCTTCAGGGCGGCGCGGGTGTCCATGGCGCGGTAGGCGTCGGCGACGTCGTCGAGGGTGACGGTGCGGTCGAACACCCTGCCGGGGTTGATCGCGCCCTTCAGCACCTCGGGCAGCGCCTGCTCGACGTAGGCACGCACGGGTGCCGGCCCGCCGGTGAGGTAGACGTTCTTGCCGAACAGGGAGCCGAAGCCGACCGGCGCCTCCTCGTACTGCGGCACGCCCACCCGGGAGATGATCCCGCCCGGACGGACCACGCCGTAGGCCTGCTCGTAGGCCGGCAGGTAGCCGACGGCCTCGATCACCACCGGGCTGCCCTCCCCACCGGTGAGGTCGAGCACCCTGGCGACGCCCTCCTCGCCACGCTCGGCGACGACGTCGGTGGCACCGAACTCCCGGCCCAGGTCGGTGCGGGAGGTGTGCCGCCCCATCAGGATGATCCGCTCGGCACCCAGCTGCTTCGCGGCGAGAACCGCGGACAGGCCGACCGCGCCGTCACCGATCACGGTGACCGTTGAACCGGGCGTCACCTTGCCCATGTGCGCGGCGTGCCAGCCGGTCAGGTAGACGTCCGACAGGGTGAGCAGGGAGGGCAGCAGTGCCTCGTCGACGTCGCTCGGGATCTTCACGAGGGTGCCGGCGGCCTGGGGCACCCGCGCCAGCTCGGCCTGCACTCCGCCCGCGCCGCCGCCGCCGAACCAGCCGACGTTGACGCACGAGGTGTGCAGGCCGTCGCGGCAGAACGCACAGGAGTTGTCGGAGAAGGAGAACGGGGAGATGACGAGGTCGCCCGGCGCGAGACCGGTGACCTCCGCACCGATCTCCTCCACGACGCCGATGAACTCGTGGCCCATCGGGACACCCTGCTCGGCGGCGGGCATCGAGTGGAACGGGTGCAGGTCGGAGCCGCACACGCAGGCCAGCACCATGCGGACGACGGCGTCGGTCGGTGCCTCGATCCGCGGATCCGGCACGTTCTCGACGCGGACGTCGCCTGCTCCGTACATGAACGTCGCTCGCATGTGCTGTCCGCCTCCTGGTCCGGGGTGCGGGCCGGGCCCGCGAGTCGAACCAATGTAAGAGGCCTCTAACATTGGGGTCAAAGCGGGATGGAACACATCGGACGGATGGATCAGCGCAGGTCAGGGCACGGGCAGCGGCCAAGGCCGAGGCAGAAGCAGAAGCAGAGGACGTCACCGGTGACCCAGCGAGCCACCTATCACCACGGGGACCTGCGCGCCGCGCTCGTCCAGGCCGCACTCGAGCTGGTCAGCGCGAAGGGGGTCACCGGGCTGTCGGTCGCCGCCGCGGCCCGGCGGGCGGGGGTCAGCGGGGCCGCGCCCTACCGGCACTTCGCCAACCGGGCCGAGCTGCTTTCCGCCGCCGCGACCTTCGCGGCCCGCCAGCTCTCCGAGCTGATGCGCGCGGCCACCGAGCAACCGGCGGAGCCCGACGACCGTGACGACGACAGCGACAGCGATGTCGGAGACCGCGCGGGGGTCGGGGTGGCACGCGCCGTCGAGGTGCTCGCCAGGCTCACCCGGGTCTACGTCCACTTCACCCTCACCCACGGCGCCGGGTTCGAGCTCATCTTCGCCGACGAGCTCCAGGACGTACCCGACCCGCAGCGCCGCGAGGCCACCCGTGAGCTGCACGACCGCCTGCTGTTCCCCGCGCTGGCCGTCACCGGCGACCCCGACGCGGCCGGCCACCTGCTGCGGGCGCTGGTCGCGATCGCGCACGGCTACGCCTACCTGCCACGCGGCGGGTTCATGCGCGGCTTCGACACCAGCCCCGCCCGGGTGGCCGACGAGGCCGCCGGGGCCGTCCGCACGCTGGCCTGGTCGGCGACCGCCGACCAGGCGGCAGGTCAGGGCGGGGACCAGTCGGTCTGCGGATACGGTCGTTCACCGTAGGCATCCCTCGCCTGATTCGCACCACGATTTCATGCCATGAGACGCCATGAGAATGGAGAACCGGTGCCGACCATCTCCCCGAGCCACCGCGACCTGCTGGAGTCCGGACACACGGTCACCCTCGCGACGGTCGGAGCCGACGGGCAGCCGCAGGTCACCGCGATCTGGGCGATGCTGGACGGCGATCACGTCCGGACCTCGCTGCACCCCGGCCGGCAGAAGTACCGCAATCTCGTCGCCCGGCCGCAGGCGACGCTCTTCGTGATCGACCCCGGCAACCCGTACCGCACTCTGGAGGTCCGCGGCACCGTCGAGATCACCGAGGACACCGACCTTGCCTTCCTCAGGCGCCTGCTCGCGGTCTACGGCAGCGACCTGGAGCATTTCCCGGCGCCCGTCGACGGGCGGGTGGTGGTCACCCTCCGTCCCACCCGCATCGTCGAGCTCGGCTAGCCGGGCCCGGGCAGTCGACGGTGGGCGGGGTAGGCGGGGTGGGCGGTTCCGCGGAACCGCCCACCCGCCGCCGCCCGCCGCCCGCCGCCCGCCGCCGGTTGGTTCACAGGACGATCGGCAGCCTGTGGTAGCCGCGGATGGTCGCGGTGTGGATCAGCTCAGCGCCGGACAGGTCGACATCCCAGTGCGGGAAGCGGTTCAGCAGCTCCTCCAGTGCGATCCGGCCCTCGATCCGGGCCAGGGCGGCGCCGAAGCAGTAGTGCACACCCTTGCCGAAGGTGAGGTGCGCGTCGATCTTCCGGTGGATGTCGAAGGTGTCCGCGCCGGGGAAGGCCCGCTCGTCCCGGTTCGCCGAGCCGGTCAGCAGGGTGACGATCTTCCCTTCTTCGACGCGCTGCCCGTACAGCTCGACCGGTTTCGCCGCCACCCTGATCTGGATCGGTGACGGCACCTCGAAGCGCAGCGTCTCCTCGACCGCGTTCGGGACGAGCGACCTGTCGGCCACGACCTGGGCCCGCTGGTCGGGGTGCTCGGCGAGGACCTTCCCGAGCCAGCCGATCAGCCGGGCCGTCGTCTCGACCCCGGCCGCGTAGAGCATGCCGACGTAGTTGAGGATCTCGGCGTCACTCAGCCCGCGCTCCTCGCCGGTGAAGACGTCGGTGAAGCGGGCCTGGATGAGGGTGGTGAGGAAGTCGTCCGCCGGGTTGGCTCGACGGAACTCCAGGAACGGCGCGTATGGTGCCCCGATGCTGGGCAGCCGCTGCTCCTCCTGCGGCTTCTCCTCGGTGAGCCGGGCCGACTCCTCCACCCTGTCGCGCAGGCTCACCAGGTACTCGTCGGGAATGCCGACGAGGGCGCCGATGACCCGCATCGGCAGGTGGCCGGCGAAGTCCTGCACCAGGTCGAAGCCACCGCTGCCGACGAGCGGGTCGAGGTACTCCGCGCACAGCTCCCGGATCCGCTCCTCCAGGACCTGCACGCGCCGCGGGGTGACGGCCCGGCTCAGGATGAGCCGGTGCATGTCGTGCTCCGGCGGGTCCTCGGCGATGAAAAGCCCGGGCGGTGTCGGTAAGCCGGCCTTCACCATCTCCATCAGGATGCCCTTGGCGGACGTGTAGCTCTGCCAGTCGACGGAGGCGGCCTCGACGTCGGCGTACCGGGAGAGCGCGTAGAAGTCGTACCGCTCGTTGTAGTAGAGCGGCTGTTCCTCCCGCATGCGCTTCCACACCGGGTAGGGGTCCTGGTCGATGTCGAAGTCGTACGGGTCGTAGTAGATCTCGGTCGCGGTGCTCACGCTGTGCTCCTGGCTTCCGTCGACGTGCGTCTGCGCGTGTGTGCGTGTGTGCGGTACCGGTCCCGGGGGGTCACACGGGCTCGCACAGGGTTTTGATCTGGAGGTACTCCTCGAAGCCCAGCTGGCCCATCTCGCGGCCGATGCCGCTCTGCTTGTACCCGCCGAAGGGGACGTCCGGCCCGTAGTAGATGCCGCCGTCCACGATCATCGTGCCGGCGCGGATCCGGCGGGCGACCGCCTTGGAACGCTCGTGGTCGCCGGAGAAGACCGCGCCGGAGAGGCCGAAGATGCTGTCGTTCGCGATCCGCACGGCGTCGTCCTCGTCGTCGAACGGCAGCGCGACGAGCACCGGCCCGAAGATCTCGTTGCGGACGATCTCCGCGTCCTCGGGCATGTCGGCGAACAGGGTCGGCTCGAAGTAGTAGCCCCGGTCGAACCGCGACGGGCGCCGCCCGCCGAGGACCGGCGTGCCACCGGCCGCCTTCGCCCGCTCGACGATGCCCTCGACGCGGTCGCGGTGGCGCTCACTGTTGAGTGGGCCCATCACGTTCGCGGGGTCGAGTGGATCACCGTAGGGCACCATCGACAGCATCTGGGCGGCAAGCTGGACGCCCTCCTCGAAGCGGGAGCGCGGCAGGAGCAGCCGGGTCAGCGTGGCGCAGCCCTGGCCGGCGTGGACGCAGACCATGAAGGTCGACATCCCGATCGCGGTCGCGAAGTCGGCGTCGGCGAAGACGATGTTCGCCGACTTCCCGCCGAGCTCCAGGAAGCACTTCTTCACCGTCTCCGAGCCCAGCTTCATGATCCGCCGCCCGACCGCGGTGGAACCGGTGAAGCTGATCAGGTCGACGCGCGGGTCGGTGATGAGCTCCTCACCCCGGTCGTTGACCGAGCTGGTGATGACGTTGAGGACGCCGGGCGGAATGTCGGTGTGCTCCGCGACGATCTTTCCCAGCGCGCTCGCGCACCACGGGGTCGTCGGCGCGGCCTTCAGGACGACGGTGTTCCCGGCGGCGAGCGCGGGGGCGACCTTCGCGAGGTTCACCTGGGTCGGCTGGTTCCACGGGGTGATCGCGCCGACCACCCCGTAGGGCTCCCGCTCCGTCCAGCGGCGGGAGCGGAACTGCTCGATCTGGCCGATGCCGTGCGCCTGCGTGAACTCGTACTTCTCCAGCAGGTCGGCGACCCAGCCGATGCCTTCGACCGGCCGGTCGAAGGTGGAGCCGGAGATCCTGCTCGGCAGGCCGACCTCGGCCGTCGACATCGCCTTGAACGGCTCGGCGTGCTTGGACAGCGCGTCCTGCAGCTGGCGCAGGCAGCGGACCCGCAACGCGACGTCGGTGCTCCATGTGGTCTCGTCGAAGGCCCTGCGGGCGGCCGCGATCGCCGCGTCCACGTCGCCGGCGGAGGCGTCCGCGGCGACGCCGATGGCGGCCTCGGTGGCCGGGTTGATGTTGTCGTACGTGGCCCCGCCGTCCGCGTCGACGAGCTGGCCGTCGATGAGCAGTTTCGCGATGTCCAGGCCCGCGTAGGTCATGTCCTTGCTCCTGTCAGGTGAGACGTGTTTCAGGCGAGCGGCGTGTCAGGCGAGCGGCGTGTCGGGCGAGCGCGGCGTGCTTGTGGCGGACGGCGTGTGCTCGTGGCGGACGACGTCGGAGACCGCCCATTCGGTCTGGCGCTTCGCCGCGGCCGACGGCGGGCTCAGGCAGTCGGGCATCGCGACGGTGCGGCCGGGGCGGACGTCCGCCGACCAGGTGACGGCGTTCCCGCCCTCGGCCCAGGTCAGCTCGGCCCGGGTGCCCTGCACCGACCCGCTGCGGGGGCGGTCCAGCACACCCCAGCCCTCCCGCCGCAGGACCTCCAGCTCGAGTGCCTGCACCTGCGGGTCCGCGAGGCCCGAGCAGCCCCGGTAGTGGCCGGCGAGCCGCTCCGGGTCACCGGAGCGGCTCAGCACGGAGTCGACGAGATCGAGATCGGCGAAGGCCCAGCCGGTTCCCTCCGGGAGCACCAGGCACACCGGCGCGAATCGATGCCCGCCGAGATGGCTGGCCCGCCACAGGTTCACCCCCGGCCGCACCCCGGCCGCCTCCAGTTTCACGGCGAGGCCCGCGCCGAGCCGGCCGCAGCAGGCGTCGCGGCGGCCGTGCCCGCACACCAGGACGTCGACAGCGGGGATCTCCAGCGCCGACGGCGCCGGGTCGGCCGCCGCCGCGACCAGCTCGCCGACGGTGTCGTACAACGAGCAACCGACCGCGCTCTCGAACCTGCGGTATCCGGCGAACCTGGCCTCACCGGGCCTGCGGGCATGCAGAATCACCCGCCGTTCCTCCCCTGCAGGGCGCCGCTGGGCGGGGACGACGGCCTGCAGCCGGTAGCCGGGCGGACCGATGAGTGGCTCCAGGGCGGCGCCCTGGGCGCTTTCGCCGACGTCCCGCGGCCATGGCAGCGGGATCTCGACGAGCAGGAAGCCCGGGTAGGTTCCGGCCGTGCCCGCTGGCGACATGGCCGCCACCCGCGCCCAGTCGGAGCATCTGATCTTCGCGTCGGGGTCGACGTCGGGTGGGCGGACCCCTGCCGTCACGTCCATTCCCTCAACCGACCGGATGGGCGTTCGGCGCGGGGACCTGGACGAGGTCCCGGCGCGACGGCGGGACCGGCGGACTGGTCCGCCAGTCGGCGACGCCCTGGTCACCCGGCTGGCCCACCGGCATTCCACCCTCGTGCACCCAGGCCCAGTGGGAGTGGTTCAGCTCGTGGAGGGTGAAGCAGGCGTTCAGCGCGTTGTAGAAGCCCATGTTGTCCACGCTCTGGTTCACCGACTCCTTGATGAGCAGGGCTGCCATGGTGGGAATCGAGGCGATCCGCCGGGCGAACCGCAGCGCCGAGTCATGCAGCTCGACCCCCGGGAAGATCTTGGAGACCATCCCGAGGCGCCAGGCCTCCTCCGCGTCGATCGAGTCGCCGGTGAGGAGTAGCTCCTTGGCCCGGCGCGGGCCGAACTCCCATGGATGCGCGAAGTACTCCATGCCGCACATGCCGAGCCTGGTACCCACCATGTCGGCGAACGTGGTGCCCTCGGCCGCCACGATGAGGTCGCACGCCCACATCAGCATGAGGCCCGCCGCGTAGACCTCGCCGTGCACGGCGGCAATGGTGATCTTCCGAAGGTTCCGCCAGCGGCGGGTGCTTTCGAAGAAGTGGTGCCACTCCTGCAGCATCAGCTTCTCGGCGCCGTGGCGGGTTCCGCCGTTCACCTTTGCCGAGGGATGCTGGTTCGGCCCCGGGAGCATGTCCTCGCGGCCCTGGCGCGAGCCCATGTCGTGGCCCGTCGAGAACATCGAGCCGTGGCCTCCGAGAATGACGACACGGACGGTGTCGTCGGCCTCGGCGCGCAGGAACGCGTCGCCCAGCTCCACCAGCAGGCCACGGTTCTGGGCGTTACGGGTCCCGGGGCGGTTGAGCATGATCCGCACAATCACCCCGTCGTCCAGCTCCTCGTAGGTGAGGTATTGGTAGCGCGAATCGACGAGTGCTCCACGCGCATCAGTAACAGCACAGTCCGAATCGGTCATCGAGTATTGCGGCTCGCTCATGGATGCCCTTCCCTCCGGGCGGCGCGGTCCGCTCGTGCCAGTCTCCCAACACCGGAGGAGACAGGTCCCCCACCTGCCGCCTTACCGTCCATATTTACACTAGGTTCAAGTACATGTACTGTCAACCCGGTCGCGGGCAGGACCGGCATGGCCCCATTTCCCCGCAGGGCCGTCGAGACGCCGATCCGCCCCGGAGCAGACCTGGGCAGGAAGAATCGGAGGGCGCGGAGCATGACCGAGACAGCAGCATTTCGCTACGACGGAAAGCGGGTTCTTGTGGTCGGGGGGGCCACCGGAATGGGCGCGGCGGCCGCCCGGGCGGTCAGCGCGCTCGGCGCGGAGGTCGTGGTCATGGACCGCGCCCCGGTCGACTATCCGGTTGACCAGCAGATCACCGTCGACCTCACCGACCCCGGCGCACTGGATGCCGCGATCGACCAGGTAACCGGGCCGCTGCACGCGGTGTTCTCCGCGGCCGGCATCGCCGGCGGGCCGGCCGTCATGCGAGTCAACTTCATCGCCCACCGCCATCTCGCCGAGCGGCTGGTCCAGGACGGAACACTGGTCCCCGGCTCGGCGATCTGCATGATCTCGTCGGTGGCCGGGCTCGGCTGGCAGAATCACCTGCCGCTGCTGGTCGATTTCCTCGCGACGCCCGACTACGCGTCCGCTGATGCGTGGGTTGACGGTCATGATGGCACCTGCACCTACATGTTCAGCAAGCAGGCGATCAACGCCTATGTCGCCCGCGAGTCCTATCCGCTGCTGACGAAGGGAATTCGGATCAACGCGGTCTGCCCGGGGCCGACGGACACCCCGCTCGCCCGTGCCAACACCTGGCTCGGTTTCGACGAGCAGTACCGAAAGGCGACCGCCACAGCGCCGTTGCGGGCGGACGAGATCGCCGACGTGATGGCGTTTCTGAACAGTTCCGCGGCCGCCGGTGTGAGCGGCGTCAGTCTCCTCGTCGACTCCGGCCACGTGATGTCCTCGATCGGCGGCTCGTGGGAAACGGGCCGCCCGGTCATCGAGTTCCTGATGACCCAGCGGTCGGTGTGACCGGCCCCGTCCAACAAAAGCGGCGGCCCACCGATTTCCGGTGGGCCGCCGCTTTCTTTTCTAAAGCCGCGGGGCGGCCGGATTTCTCGACGGGAACGGAGGCAGATCGAGCAGCGACAGGACCCCTGGCTCGGCCGCGCAGACCCGGGGAACCGCGTTGACGACGCTCATCGCCGACGCCACGGCCACCGGGTCGCCCGAGTATCCGGCCGGCGAGGAGATCTTCAGGTCCAGCGTGATGCCGGGCAGGCCCTCGACGACCGCCCGGTAGCCGTCGCCGGCGAATCCCAGCTCCGCGAAGTCGTTCTCCCGCAGCTTCTCGACATGCTCGACGACGACCTTGGCCACGCCGCCGACCAGACCCTTGACGCGGTATCTGACCCCGCCGATCGTCCCGGCCGGAATGTGGCCCGACGCCACGTCGAAGGCCTCGTCCGCGTAGCTGAGCGTGTGGTCCTCGACGATCTCCTCGATCGTCACGCCGATGGCGTCGGCCAGCAGGTGCAGCGTCGTCGCGTGATACCTGGTCGTCACACCGGGCGCGAGGATGGGCGAGCGTGCCGCGTCCCGCTGGCCGAAGCCGAAGAACTTCGTGATGCCCTCCCCCTCCCAGTAGGCGTTGTTCATGAACTGGTACATGTGCACGCTGCTGACCTCACGGGCGAGCGCCAGCGCGGACAGCGCGAGGCCCGCGGTGCCGTAGCCGGGGTCCATCCCGACCGTGACGATCGACGACCCGCCGTCGAGGCAGGCCTGCTCCAGCTCCTTGTACAGGTCGTCGTCCTGCGCCTTCGGGTACACCAGGGTCGGCCACCACAGGTTCACGACGTTCTTGCCGGACCGCAGGATCCGCAGCAGGTCCCCGAACGTCTCGCTCGGGTCCTCCACCCAGTTCCGTCCCACGGTGAAGCAGACGCAGTCGGCGGGCGTGGCCAGCAGCGCTTCCTTGTCGCGGGTCGCTGTCACGCCCAGCGGGCCTAATCCGCACAGTTCGCCGACGTCCTGGCCGTCCTTGTGCTCGGAGTGGGCCCAGGCGCCCACCAGTTCCAGATCGGCGTGGCCGAGGATGCCCGCCACCGCCTCCCTGGCGACGGTGCCGGTTGTCCATTGGATGACGCGGTACGTCACGGTGTCCTCCGCTGTCCGAGGGGCTGGAGTGGTCCGAGGGGGCGCGCCGGGCTCACCGGTCAGGTGACGGCGCCGTCGATCTTCATCTGGATGATCTGCTCGTCGGTGTGCCCGAGCTCCCGGAGCAGGTCGTCGGTGTGCTCGGCGAACTGGGGGGCGCGCCGGGTGTCCGGCGGCAGGTTGTCGAACTGGACGGGGTTGGCGACCAGCGAACGTTCCTTGCCCTCGCTGTCGGGAAACGTGCTCAGATAGCCGTTGGCGTGCATCTGCGGGTCGTCGAGGATGTCGAGCGGGCCCTGGACCGGGGCCCAGGGGCCCTCCATCGTCTGCAGGTGGTCGATCCAGTGCGCGTACGGCTTCTCGGCGATCGCGTCGGCGATGTACCGGCCGGCCTCGGCGGAGTTGGCCATGAGCTTCTGCGCGGTGTCGAAGCGCTCGTCCGTGACGAGATGATCGAGACCGAGGTGGCGGCAGACATCCGGGAAGTAGCGGAAGGCCTGCGGCATCGTGAAGTTGATCCACCGCCCGTCGGACGTCCGGAAGTGGCCCACCGTCGGGTTCAGCGCCACGTTCATCATGGTCTGGTTGAGCGGTACGGGTTCCTTCGCGGCGCCGGTGAGCGCCGCGTTGCCCAGGTCGAGCCCGAAGGCCCAGGCCCCGACGCTCATGAGGGAGACGTCGACGACCGAGGGCTGGCCCGTGGTCGCGCGGCCGTAGAGCGCGGCGGCGATGCCGCCGGCGATGGTCATCGCGCCCATCGAGTCGCCGTAGGCGCCGGCGGGCATGCTGACGACCCGCGGGCTCTCCGGCGGAGTCACCCCCCAGGCGCTGCCCATCCGGCACCAGAAGGCGGAGCCGTCGTAACCACCCTTCTCCGCCCACGGCCCGCGCTGCCCGTGCGCGGACCCACGGACGAAGATGATGTCCGGGTTCGCCTTTCGGATGTCGTCGACGTCCAGCCGCAGCCGGCGGCGCGCGGCCGGGAGGAAATTGGTGAGGAAGATGTCCGCGTCACGGCACAGTTCGAGCAGGACGTCGTAGCCCGCAGGGGTGGCGAGGTCGAGGCCGATGCTGCGCTTCCCGCGGTTGGGATGATCCATGATCGGCTGGAATGTGCCGTCCTTCGGGTGGTTCACCATTCCCCGCTGAGCGTCACCCGCCACGGCATGCTCGACCTTGATCACATCGGCACCCCACTCGGCAAGAATTCCACCTGCCGCAGGGGTGAACGTGAACTGGGCGACCTCAACCATCCTGATGCCCGCCATCGGCTGATGCACTGGCTCGCACTCCCTTCCCTAACGGCCTGAAAGCCCGCTGGACGCTGGTCGCCCCGGCCACTCCCTCGACACCATAGTTAGACTGAGTCAAAGTATGCAAGGGCCGGCCGCGCCCCGGGGACGGGCGCGACGCCCGCTCGACACCGGACCCCCGAGCTGCACCGGGCCCCCACCGGCAACGGGGAGGCCCACGAGCCGACCCGTGCGACCACGGCACTCGGGCCGAGCCGGGTCGCACCTCGGAGGCAGGGCGGACGCCGCCAGCCCACCCAGCACATCAGACCTGGACAGAGGGTTGTGCGACCCGCGCCCACCTGTTAAAAAGTAGATCTCGCAAAATTTGACTCAGTTCAAAACTGAGATTCCTCCAGAGACGGAAACGGACAAACCGCACCCGATGGGCCGGCACGGCCCGCAGCTGCGGCGGGTCAGTGCGCGCCGGGAAACCCTGCCGCGGCCGATGAGCGCTGCCCAGAAAACACCGATGATCCTGCGCCTGGCGTGTCCCCCAGGCCAGCCGGAAACGAAGGAAACCGGCCGAAACGCCGGTTGGAGTGCTGCCGTCACACGAGTCTCCCGTTTCTTTTCTCCGGGAGAACACCGGGAAGGGAAGTCCGATCATGAAGAATCGCAGGGCACTCGCGGTGATCGCCGCGGCCGGGCTGTTATCGGCCGCACTCGCCGCCTGCGGTGGTGGCTCCGACGGCCAGGCCGCCGCCGACACCGCCGGCCTGGCCGGTGACCCGATCGTCGTCGAAGTGATCACGCCGCTGTCGAGCGTCAGCCCACCCGTCGAGGTCTACCACGGAGCGCTGGCCGCGGCCTCCGCGGTGAACGCCTCCGGCGGCATCAACGGCCGGCCGCTGACCGTCAAGGTCTGCGACGCCGGCGGCACCGACGGGCCGGCGAAGGCCGTCGAGTGTGCCCGCGACCTGGTCGCCGACAAGACGATCATCGCCGAGGTAGGCGACTACGAGGCCTACCAGGAGCAGGTCAACACGATCCTGGCCGCCGCCGGTGTTCCCAACATCGGCCCGCCGCCGCAGAGCCAGTCGGTGCTGAACTCCGAGAACTCCTTCCCGCTCGCCGGTTCCGAGGGCGCTGCGCTGGGCACCGTCCTGGCCGACGCCGGAGCCAGGAAGATCCAGGTCGCTTACACCAACATCGCGCAGGCCGCCTCCGCGGTGCAGTTCAACGAGGTCTCCCTGGAACGCGGCCGCGGCATGAAGATCACAGGCAGCATCCCGATCGACCTGACCGCCACCGACCTCACTCCGGCCGTGACCCGCGGCGCCGACGGCGACGGGGTGGCCCTCGCCGCGATGCCCACGCACCTCGCCGCCTGGCTCACCGTGGCCCGCGGGGGTGACTTCGACCAGAAGATCTCCGCCAGTGCCTCCTCGCTCGTGCCCAGCGCGCTGTCCGCGCTCGGCGACAAGGCCGACGGCGTCCTCGTCTCCGCCGGGCTGCCCATCGTCACCAGCGACGAGCCGGGCATCGTCCGGTTCCGCGACGAGATGACGAAACACCAGCCCGGCAAGATCATCGATCAGGTCAGCCTCTACGGCTGGCTCGACACCTGGGCGTTCGCACAGGTTGCCCGCACGATCGACGGACCCGTCACCCGCGAGTCCACGCTGAAGGCATTCAGCAACCTCAACGATTTCAACGTCTTCGGTCTGCTGCCGGACGGCTTCTCCACCACAAAGCCCTTCGACGCCCTGCCCGGGATGCCCCGCCTGTTCAACCAGCAGATCGTCGAAGGCGTCGTCAAGGACGGCAAGCTCCAGCAGACATCCGAGGGCTACGTCCCCATCTTCACCAAGCCGTGACCGCGACCAGCGCGGGCGGCGGGAACCGAGGGGTAGCGCAACGATGATTCGCTTCGCCTTGCTCGGCCTCGGTCTGGGAGCCATCTACGCCCTTGCCGGCCAGGGCCTTCTCCTCGTCTATCGAGGCTCCGGCGTCGTGAACTTCGCGCAGGGCGCGTTCGCCGCGGTGGGCGCCCTGGCCTTCTACCAACTACACATGGAGGCCGGCGTCCCGACCGCGCCCGCCGTCGCGCTGGCGCTGGCGATCTCGGGGGCCGTCGGCGCCCTCATGCACCTGGCGGTGATGCGCCCGCTGCGCGACGCACCACCGCTGACCAGGGTGATCGCGACCCTCGGGGTGATGGTGGTGCTGCAGCAGGCGGGCCGCATCGTCTTCGGCACCGAGGTGCACATCGTGCCGTCGTTCCTTCCCACCGACAGCGTCCGCCCGTTCGGCGGGCCGGCGGTGGGCGCGGACCGGCTGGTCCTGCTCGCCATCGCGGTGGTGATCTCGGCGGTCCTGTGGCTGGTCTACCGGTACAGCAGGTTCGGCGCCGTCACCGCCGCCGTGGCGGAGAACGAGCGCGCGGCGCAGCTCACCGGCCACTCCCCGGACGTCGTCGCCGTCATCAACTGGACGCTCGGTGCCATGCTCGCCGGGGCGGCCGGAATCCTCATCGTCCCGATCACCGGGCTCGACATCAACACGCTCATCCTGTTGATCATCCCGGCCCTGGCCACCTGTGTGGTCGCGGCCTTCGCGTCCTTCCCCATCGCGTTCGCGGCCTCGATGGTCATCGGCATCACCCAGTCCGAGATCACCAACTACGTGAGCGCCGCGGGCTGGGGCGAGGCCGTCCCGTTCCTGGTCGTCGTACTGGTGCTGGTCGTGCGGGGCCGCGGTCTGCCGCTGCGCAGCCACGTCAACGAGGTGCTCCCCGAGATCGGGACCGGGGTGCTGCGGCCCGGCCGGGTCGCGGCCGTGGTCGCGGTGGCGACCGTGGTCATCCTGTCGACGCCGGACAGCTGGACGGACGCCTTCACCACGACCATCATCGGCGCGATCGTCTGCGTCTCGCTGGTCGTGGTCACCGGCTACGGCGGGCAGCTCTCGCTGGCGCAGTTCGCGTTCGCCGGCTGGGGAGGCTACGTGGCCTCGCGCCTCGCCGCCGAACACGGGCTACCGTTCCTGCTGGTGCTGGTCATCGGCGTGGTCGCGGCGGTCCCCCTGGGCGTCGTGGTCGGCCTGCCCGCACTGCGGACCAGGGGCATCCACCTGGCCATCGCCACCTTCGGCCTCGCCTACTCCCTGCAGGCCGTCCTCTTCCAGAGCGTCCCGCTGACCGGCGGTCTGGAAGGGACCGTCGTCGAACCCGCCTCGCTGTTCGGCTGGGACGTCGACCCGGTCAGCCACCCGAAGCGGTACGCCGTCGTCTGCCTGGCCGCGCTGCTGCTGGCCGCCGTGGCGGCCGGCAACATCAGACGGGGGCGGTCGGGCCGACGGCTGGTCGCGGTGCGCGGCAACGAACGCGCGGCCGCCTCGCTGGGTATCAGCGTGTACGGGGCCAAGCTCGTCTCGTTCGCGCTCTCGGCGGCCATCGCCGGGCTCGGCGGCGTCCTGCTGGCCTTCCAGTCGAGCTACGTCGACTTCAACCAGTTCAACGTGTTCAGCTCGATCGCCGTCGTCATCAACACGGTCATCGGCGGCGTCGGCTTCCTGCTCGGCGGCGTCATCGCCGGTGCCAGCACGTCGGGCGGGCTCACGTCCAAGATCTTCGGAGAGATCTTCCCGAACGGTGACATCAACCAGTACGTGACGCTCGCGCTGGCCGCGCTCCTCGCGCCCACCCTGATCAGCTTCCCCAACGGTTTCGCGGCCCGCATCGCGGGCTGGCGGCCCCCGGCGGCACTCACCGCCCGCTTCGGCCACGGAGCCGGCCGTTCCAGCGGCGGCGCCAGCCGTTCCAGCGGCGGAGCAGTCGCGCCCGCGGTCGCGCACCGGGTGCCGCCCAAGGTGCTGCGGGTACAGGACCTCGCCGTCCGCTTCGGCGGCGTCCACGCGCTCGGCGGCGTCTCGATGGAGGTCCGGCCCGGCGAGATCGTCGGCCTCATGGGTCCCAACGGGGCCGGCAAGACCACCTTCATCGACGCCGTCACCGGCTTCACCCGGCTGTGGAGCGGCACCATCCAGCTTGACGACACACGGATGGACGCGCAGAACCCGCGCCGCCGGGCCCTGCTCGGCATCGGTCGCACCTTCCAGTCGCTGGAACTGTTCGACCAGCTCAGCGTGCTGGAGAATCTGCGCACCGCCGCCGACCCGCGTGACTCGATCGCCTACGTCACCGATCTGGTGCGCCCGAGGCGCACCCAGCTCACACCGGCGGCGCGCTCCGCGGTCGAGATGTTCGCGCTCGCCGACGATCTCGACCGCCTGCCGTCCGAGCTCTCCTACGGGCGCCGGCGCCAGGTGGCCATCGCCCGGGCGATCGCGGCCGAGCCCTCGGTCCTGCTGCTGGACGAACCGGCCGCCGGCCTGAACGAGTCGGAGACCCACGAGCTCTCCGACCTGCTGCGCCGGCTGGCGGACGAATGGGGCATCGGCATCGTCCTGGTCGAACACGACGTGCCGATGCTCAACCGGGTCTGCGACCGGCTGGTGGTCATGGACTTCGGCAAGGTCATCGCGACCGGGACCCCGGCCGAGATCCGCTCGGATCCCCGGGTGATCGCCGCCTATCTCGGCACGGAAGACCCGGAGATCGCGGAGCCAGCGGAGGTCAGCGGTTCCGCCGAGCACAACGGTTCCGCGGAACCGCCTGAAGCGGTCCGCCCGGCCCAGCCGGCAGGTTCGACGGAGCCGGCAGCTGCGGCGGAGCCGGCCGCCAGCCAGGACGTCGCCGCGGTCGGCCGGGAGCTCTCCGGGTGAACGGAGCCCGACAGCCAGTGAATCGGATCAGGGAAAGCGAAGGGCCGGTGTGAGCATGGAAAAAGAAGACATGATCCTCGTCAGTATCGACGATCATTCGATCGAGCCGCCGGACATGTACGAGCGGCACGTGCCCGCCAGGTACCGGGATCTGGCGCCGAAGGTCATCCGCAACGACGCGGGAATCGACCAGTGGGTGTTCCAGGGCGTGGCGACGTCCACGCCCTTCGGGATGGCCGCCACGGTGGGCTGGCCGGCCGAGGAATGGGGCCGTGACCCCGGGACCTACACCGAGCTGCGACCCGGATGTTTCGACCTGAGCGCGCGTGTCGACGACATGAACGCCAACGGCGTCCTCGCCTCGATGTGCTTCCCCAGCATGGCCGGATACAACGCCCGGACGTTCGCCGAGGCACCGGACAAGAAACTCTCCATGATCATGCTTCAGGCCTACAACGACTGGCACATCGACGAGTGGTGCGCGGGCGCCCCCGGCCGTTTCATCCCGATCGGAATGCTCCCGATGTGGGACGCGGAGCTCGCCGCGGCGGAGGTGCGCCGGCTCGCCGCGAAGGGCTGCCGGGCCGTCAGTTTCCTGGAGGCGCCGCACGCGCAGGGCTACCCGAGCCTGCTGTCCGGCTACTGGGATCCGATGCTGCGGGCCGTCGTCGACGCCGGCACCGTGCTCTGCCTGCACATCGGCGGCGGGATGGGCCTGCTGAAGCTGCCGCCGGAGGCCCCGCCGGACCATTCGATCATCCTGTCGACGCAGATCATGACGCTGGTCGCGCAGGATCTCCTGTTCGGCCACGTTCTCGAGCGGTACCCGACCCTGAAGATCGCCTTCTCCGAGGCCGGGATCGGGTGGATTCCCTTCTACCTCGAACGAGCCGACCGGCATGTGAAGAACCAGGTGTGGCTGCACAACGACTTCGGTGGGCGGCTGCCATCGGAGATCTTCCGGGAGCACGTGCTGGGATGTTTCATCACCGACCTCTCCGGACTCAAGGCCCGGCATGACATCGGCATCGACATCATCGCCTGGGAATCCGACTATCCGCACACGGACACCACCTGGCCCGAATCGCCCGAGCTGCTGTGGGGCGAGCTGACCGAGGCCGGTGTCACCGAACCGGAGACCCACCAGATCACCTGGCAGAACGCGTGCCGTTTCTTCGACTTCGACCCGTTCACGACGATTCCGCGTGAGCAGGCCACCGTCGGCGCGCTGCGGGCCCGGGCCCGGGCCGCGAACGTCGACACCACCCGCATGCCGAAGGACGAATGGCGGCGGCGCAACGAGGCGGCGGGGATCGGGGTGCTGGCCCGATGAGTCAGCTCGCGGGCAAGGTGGTCGCGGTCACCGGGGCGACCAGCGGATCGGGTCTGGCCGTGGCCAGACGCTTCGCGGCCGAAGGCGCCTCGGTGGTGTTGCTGGCCCGGGGGCCGGACCGCCTCAAGGCCCTGGTGGACGAGCTCGGGCCGGGCGCCGTGGGCGTGGCGACCGACGTCGGCGACCCGGACAGCGTGCGGAGCGCCTTCGGTGCCGTCGAGGAGCGGTTCGGGAAGCTCGACGTCCTCATCAACAACGCGGGCCTGCACCGCCCGTGCCCGTTCGACGCGCTTTCCGACGGCGACATCATGGCCCAGGTCCGCACCAATCTGCTGGGCCCGGTCTACACCTGCCGGGCGGCGATTCCGCTGCTGCGGGCGGCCGGCGGCGGCGACATCATCAACACCTCGTCCGAGGTGACGATCGAGGTCTTCCCCTTCGAATCCGTGTACCGCCTCACCAAGGCGGGTCTGGAGGCACTCGGCCAGGCCCTGAACCTGGAGTTCGAGAAGGAGGAGATCCGGGTGACCACCCTCATCCAGGGAGTCGCGCTGGGCGAGGGCGGCGGGTCGACCGACTGGGAGAACCACGGGGCACACAGCGACATCGTGTGGCCGCGGCTGCAGGAGGAGGGCACGATCCGGCGGGTCATGGGCAAGCACGGCGGCCAGACCGTCGAAAGCGTGGCAGACGTCCACGTCTTCATCGTCACGCGGCCGCGCGGCCAGAAACTCGACGTCATCCGCGCCCGCAGCTACTGACCGTCATTCAGGAGAAGCAGTGGCTGATTTCCACGACGCCGTGCCGGTTGACTGGATCGGTCCGGGCGAGACCGCGACCGTCATCGTCGACGGATTCCCGGTGGCTGTCGCCAACGTCGACGGCGAGTACTTCGCCTTTCAGAACCTCTGCCCGCACCAGGGCAGCGTGCTGGGCGGGCGTCCCCTGGACCAGGGGTGCTTCATCATCTGCCCCCAGCACGCCAGCCGGTACGACGTCCGCACCGGTGCCTGTGTCCGGCCCTCGTCCTCGGACGGGTTCAACCAGGATCTGATGGTGTTCCCGACCCGGGTCTCCGACGAGGTCGTGCAGATCCAGATCTGACCCGTATCTCCGATCAGTCCCGGGTGGCTGGCCGGTCGGTCCCCACACCGTCCGGCCAGCCACCCGCAGGTCATGCCGCGGCCGCCCCGCCGAGGTAGGCGCCCTCGATCCGGCGGATGTCCCGCGTCGCCTCCTCGGCCGGCCCCGACCACACCACCCGCCCGCGCCTGAGCACGCAGGCCCGGTCAGCCACCGCCAACGCCTGGCGGGCGTGCTGCTCGACGAGCAGGACACCCGCGCCGCGGTCGGCGGCCTCGCGCAGCGCGCGCATGAGACGCGCGACGATCTTGGGTGCCAGGCCCAGCGACAGTTCGTCGGCGAGCAGGACCGCGGGTTCGGCCGCCAGCGCCCGGGCCGTCGAGAGCATCTGCTGCTCACCGCCGGACAGCAGGCCGGCCCGACGCCCGAGTAGCCGCTCCAGTTCGGGAAACAGCTCCAGCGCCCGCTCGACGGGCCCGGGACCGATCCGGAGGTTGTCACGCACCGAAAGCCGGGAGATGACGGAGCGTTCCTCGGGAACCACACCGAGACCACCCCGCACCCGGTGGTGCAGAGCCGCCGTGGTCGGCTCGCCCCTCCATCGGATCTCACCACCGAGCGCCGGCAGGGCGCCGGAGAGGGTGAGCAGGGTGGTGGTCTTCCCGGCCCCGTTCGGGCCGAGCACGACGACGATCTCACCGGGCCGGACGTCGAGATCGACATCCCGGACGCAGGGGACCCGCCGATACCCGGCGCAGAGGTTCTTCGCCTGCAGGACGGGAGGCTCTTCCGCGCTCATCTCAATCCGTTCCCTCGAAAGAAAATTTAGACCAAGTTGAATTAGTGTGGGACCTCGCACGCGGCGGCGCAACCATGGCCCGACAACCCTCCGGAAGCCTCACCACCCGAACCCACCGGGCATGGAGATCGAATCCCAGGCCGACGCCCACAGCCACAAGGATCATGGAGCGACTCTTGCATACTTAGACTCGGTTTAACTAAGCTCGCGAAGCGGACAGGCGGGCGGAACGCCCGGGAGCCGAACCGACATCTCCTACCCGCGGTACAACACCGCGCGGACTACACAAGGAGCCACCGCACGTGAGCTTCACGATCGATCTGAGCGGAAGGACGGCCGTCGTCACCGGCGGCGGTCAGGGCGTGGGCCGCGCCGCCTGCCTGACCCTGGCCGCGGCCGGCGCCAGGGTCCTCGTGAACGACTTCGTCGCCGACCGGGCGGAATCCGTCGCCAAGGAGATCGAACAGGCCGGCGGCGCCGCGGCGGCCGTCCCGTTCGACGTCTCGGACTACCAGGCGGTGACCAGGTCGGTCAGCGACGCGGGCGTCGACATCCTGGTCAACAACGCGGGTAACGCGGGGCCGGCGATCGGGGACGCGACCGCGCCGGCGTCAGGCGGGCGCGGCCCCTCGGTCAGCCTCGGCGAGTTCACGAACACCGAACCAGCCGACTGGGAGCGCTACTTCGCCGTGAACCTCTACGGCGTCATGAACTGCACCCGGGCGACGCTCCCCCACATGATCGCCGCCGGTCACGGTCGGATCATCACGATCGTCTCCGACGCCGGCCGGGTCGGCGAGCCGCACATGGCCCCGTACGCCGCGGCCAAGGCGGGTGCGGCGGGGTTCACCCGTGCGATCGCCCGGGAGGTGGGCCGCGACGGGATCACCGTCAACAACATCGCGCTCGCCACCGTCGACACCATCGGGCTCGCGGAGATGGCGGCCGGGTCACCCGAGATACAGCGCCGCGTCGAGCGCCAGCTGCGGCGTTACATCGTTCCCCGGCTCGGGCAGCCGGATGACGTCGCCGGGCTTGTCACCTTTCTCGCCAGCCCCGCCGCGTCCTGGATCACCGGCCAGACCTACCCCGTCAACGGCGGTTACTCGGTCAACCTCTGACCACGTCCACCACGGACGACGTCCACCACTGGCAGGCGCGGCACCAGCCCCAGAAGGGAATGAGAACCGGCATGGATCCCGATCTCTCCCCCGAGCAGCGGCTCCTGCGGGAGACCGCCGAGCGGTTCATCGAGGCGAGCCTCCCACTCGGGAAGCTGCGCGAGCTGATCGACGCCGGCGGTGAGGTCGGCCCGGCCTACCGGCGTGAGGCGGCGGAGGTCGGCTGGTTCGCCTTCCTGGCTCCGGAGTCCCTCGGCGGCGGGAGCGTCTCCGACGCCGGTGTCCTGGACACCGTCGTTCTCGCCGAACTGCGCGGCCGGTACCTGCAGCCGGGTTCGTTCATCGACACGAACCTGGCCGTGGCGACACTCAGCCGCGAGGGCTCCGAGGAGCAGCAGGCGAAGATCCTGCCCGACCTCATCACGGGCGAGGCGGCCCTCGCGTGGGCCGTCGCCGACCCGTCCGGCGACTGGTCCGGGCCCGCGGGAGCTCACGCGCAGACGGTGCCCGGGGGGTACCGCCTGACGGGGCGCAAGGGGCTGGTGGTGGAGGCGCAGTCGGCGCAGTGGCTGCTGCTGACGGCGAACACGACCGAAGGGCTCACCCAGTTCCTGCTCCCGGCGTCCGCACCAGGCGTCGGGGTGGAGGTTCTCCGCGGGCTGGACCTGACCCGGCGGCTGTGCGAGGTCCACCTCGACGACGTCGTGGTGGACGGCTCCGCCGTGCTGGGCAGGCCAGGCCAGGCCGGTGCCGCCGTCGACGCGCAGATCCGGCTCGCCGCGGTCCTGGGCGCGGCGGAGTCCGCCGGCGCCATGCAGTACCTGTTCGACCTCACCCTGCAGTACTGCAAGGACCGGGTCGCCTTCGGTCGGCCCATCGGCTCCTTCCAGGCGATCAAGCACCAACTGGCCGACAGCAGCCTGGCGCTGGAGATGAGCCACGCGGTGGTGACCGCGGCCGCCCGGGCGGTCGCCACGCAGGACCGGGGCCCGGTGGAGGCCGCACGGGCCGCGCATGCGGCGAGCCTGGCGAAGGCGTTTGTCTCGGACGCCGCGATCGAGCTCGCGCACAACTGCTGGCAGCACTTCGGCGGAATCTCCTACACCTGGGAGCACGACTTCCACCTGTACCTGCGTCGCCTGACCGCCGACGCGGCGCTGTACGGCACGCCGACCTGGCACCGCGAGCGGGTCTGCCAGCTGTCCGGTGTCTGAGCACGACGGCGTTGGACGAGAAGCGGAGCCCCACGGGCACCGAAGGTCCATGGGCACCCAAGCTCCGCGGGAAGCGAAGGAGGCGTCATCGTGAGCGAGACAGCTCCGGGAAGACCGGATCCCGGCGAACCGGATCTCGAGGAGTACCGGCTGGCGGCCCGGCAGTGGCTGGCGGCCAACCTGGAGCGCCGCGAGGCGGGGCCGGCCGGGCTGGTCCGCGGCGGGGGCACCCACAGCGCCGAGGAGTATCTGCCGGAACGCGCGCTGCAGCGGAAGATCTACCAGGCCGGGTACGCCGGCATCAACTGGCCGAAGCGGTACGGCGGGCAGGGGCTCAGCGACGCCCACGCCCGGGCGTTCGCCCAGGAGGCCGCTCCGTACCGGATGCCCGACCTCGGCCATGCCGGCGGCACCACCTACGGCCCGGTCAGCCAGACACTGCTGCGGCATGCCTCGCCGGATTTCCTGGCCCGGCACGTCCCACGCATCCTCGCCGGGGACGAGCTGTTCGTGCAGCTGTTCTCCGAGCCGGACGCGGGCTCCGACATGGCCGGCATCACGACGCGGGCGGTCCGCGACGGCGAGGGCGGCTGGCTGATCACCGGGTCGAAGGTCTGGACCAGCGGCGCCTCCTACGCCGACTACGGCCTGTGCCTGGCCCGGACGAACTGGGACGCGCCGAAGCACCGCGGGCTCACCTGGTTCGCCGTCCCGATGCGCGGCGAGGGCATGACCATCCGGCCCGTTCGCGAGATCACCGGGGCGGCGGAGTTCTGCCAGGAGTTCCTCGACGAGGTCCGGGTGAGCGACGACGAGGTGATCGGCGAGGTCGACCACGGCTGGGCGGTCGCGCAGACCATGCTGCTGGTCGAGCGGGGCGCGGGGCGCGACGACCCGGTCAACATGCCGGAGACCGACCCGGCCACCATCGACCCGTTCCTCGTCGAACTGGTCCGGGCCGCGGGGCGGGCCCAGGACCCTGTCGCCCGCCAGGCACTCGCCCGGATCCACACCGCGGACTGGGCCCGCGGCCAGCTGGGCCGGCGCATCACCGGCCTGCTGCGGACGAGCGACAGGCCCGCGAGCGGCATCGCTTCCTACTGGAAGCTCGCGGCCGGCGTGTACAACCCACAGCGGGCCCGGCTCATGCTGGAAATCGGGCAGGGGCAGCCGCTGGTGTGGCGGGACGACGCGGGTCAGCGGGCGGCACTCGAATATCTGAACAGCCGGGTGTGGTCGATCGCCGGCGGCTCCAACGAGATGCAGCGCAACGCCATCAGCGAACGGGTCCTCGGCCTGCCTCGGGAGCCGAGCTTCGACCGGGGCCGGCCTTTCAGCGAAGTCCAGCGCAGCGCCCGCGAGTGGCTGGAGAAAAACTGAAACCGGCGGCAGCCCGCACGCATGCCGGTGTGGCGTGCGTCTCGCGGGTGTTCCGTGGCTTCGGTGGCGGGTGGCGGCACGAGGAGGCAGGTCATCTCCGTATGCATCTCGGTGGTCTTCCGGCGGGGACCACACAGGTATACTCCGGACGGTGAGCATTTCGAATGAGCCGCGGCGGCGGGCAGGGCTTCTGCAGGAGCGTTCGCGGGAGACCCGGCGCCGGCTGGTCCGTTCCGCGCTGCATTTGTGGACGGAGCGCGGTTTCGAGACCGGTATCGAGGACACGAAGGTCGAGGAGATCTGCCAGGCCGCCGGCGTGACCAAGGGGACGTTCTACTTCCACTTCGCCCACAAAGAGGACATCCTGCTTGAGATGGGTGTCGAGACGGCAACCATCCTCAATGACACGGCAAATCGTTGCGTCCGGGCGGACCGCGGTATCAACGACTCGCTGCGCACGGTCATGAACGCGCTCGCTCGCAACATCAAGGGAACCCCGCCGGCCGCGGTGAGCCGCGCCCTCGCCGAGTTCAGGCGTCCGAACCGGTCGGTCGCCTCCTACGAGGGCCCGGCCTTCGCGGAGGCGTTCGAGAAGCTCTTCGCCAGGGCCCAGGAGAAGGGCGAGGTGACCGGCCAGATCGAGCCGTCGGAGATGGCGCAGATCCTGGAGGCCCTGGTCGTCGACTCCATCATGGAATGGTCCCAGGGCCGGCTCAGCCGGCTCAACCAGGCCCTTTACCGGCGCGCGGCCATCGTCGTCGCCGGGCTGCACCCCGACAACGCGCTCCCGATCTGACCCGCCTGCTCTGACCCGCCCGGGCTGAGGACACGCCCGCGGGTAAGGCCGTCCGCGACGTTCCGGATGGCATTCACTGGCATTGGCCAGCACACACCGACGGACCCCCTCCCGTTTTTTGGCTGCCTTGGGGCCGTCGACGGTGCCGACGCGTGACAATCCCGCGGGCACGACCGGCCTGAAGGCAGGCGAAATCCAGGGCACGGCAGCCCCACTTCAACACTGTGGGGTGGCGTCGACATGCACACCAGAGTTAGACTGAGTTCAAATCTGGTGATCAGGACAAGTCTCCTGGAGGAACGTTGCCTGACAGCCCCCAGCTTGGGACGCGCGGAATCTATGTGGCAGATCTCGAGCAGAGCCTCGACTACGGGATATTCGACGCGGACCACCATCTCTACGCACCTTCGGACGCGGTCACGCGATACCTGTCGGCCGAAATGATCGACCGCGCGTGGCTGCCCGGAGAACCGCGGATGCTCACCGAGGAAGAACATGAGGAAGACGAGGACGCCGACCACGAGCGGCGGACACTCGGCGTCCACTCGCAGCCCGAGGGCGGCCACGGCGGTGTGGACATCACCGAGTTGCCCGCGATGGCGGGCAGCATCCCCATTCCGGGCGCGATGCTCAACAGGCTCAACCCGATGAAGGATCTCGACCAGCTCAGCCGGGCGCAGCTGGTGGAGCGATACAACGCGATGCGCCCGGCCTTCGAGAAGAAGGATCCCCGACTGGCGCTGATGGACCTGCAGAATGTCGAGCTCGCCGTGCTGCATGCCGTCGGGACCGGTTGGGAGAGCGCGTTCGGGCGCGGCGACATCGAGGCCGGGTACGCGGTGAACAGCGCGTACAACGACTGGCTTTGGGAGGACTGGGGCTACGCCCACGACGACCGGATCCTCGTCCCGGTGCCGATCCCGCTGCTCGACGTCGACCGCGCGGTCGCCGAGCTGCGGCGGGTCCTCGACCGCGGTGCCCGGTTCGTCGACCTCCCGCCCGGGCCCGCCTACGGCCGGTCGCCGTTCGACCCGTACTTCGACCCGTTCTGGTCCCTCGTGAACGAGACCAACACCCGGGTCGCGGTGCACCTGGGCGGCACCTACGCCCGGCACGGGGCCGAGTGGAGCGAGGATCCGAACGGCCGCTACCAGCACTTCGACGGCTTCCAGTGGGTCTCCTACTGGGGTGACCGACCGATCATGGACACCGTCACCGCCATGGTGTTCCACAACCTGTTCGGCCGCTTCCCCAACATCAGGGTGCTCATCGCCGAGTTCGGCACCGTGTGGCTGCCCTACCTGCTGCGCAAGCTCGACCACGCGATGCTGCTGGGCCGCCGGCCCAGGTGGGGCACGCTCCCCGGGCGGCCGTCGTCGATCTTCAAGGAGCGCTGCGTCATCGCGCCGTTCCCCGAGGAGAACGTCTCCAAGGCGATGGACGTCGTCGGCAGCGACTGCCTCGTCTTCGGGTCGGACTTCCCGCACTCCGAAGGCATCCCCGACCCGATGCAGTACGTCTCGCAGATCAGGCACCTCGACGACGCCACCGTCCGCAAGATCATGCGCGACAACCTCAGTCGGTTCCTGGACGCCTAGCCGGCTCCTGGACGCCTGGACATCGTGCCGGTCGTCGCACCGGTCCCGACGAACACGCGGTGGGTGCCGGGCGGGACGGACAGTCCCGGTACCGGCACCCACCGAAGGCACGGAAGAAACGGAAGAAGGTGAACATCGATGCGCTTCGCGATGCGCTTCGACTTCCGGAACCCGGCCTTCGCCGGGACCGCGACCGCGGACCGGTACGCCGCGGCGCTGGACATGGCCGAGTGGGCGGACCGGCTGGGCTGCTCCAGCATCACCGTGTCGGAGCACCACGGCTGTGCCGACGGGTACCTGCCGAGCCCGGTCACGATGCTGGCCGCGATGGCCGCGCGCACCCGGACCGTCCGGTTCAGCATCGCGGCGCTCATCGCGCCGTTCCACGACCCGCTGCGGCTGGCGGAGGATCTGATCGTCCTGGACAACCTGAGCCGGGGCCGGGTCGACGTCGTCATCGCCGGCGGATACGTGCGGGAGGAGTTCGACCTGTTCGGCGTGTCACCCCGGGAGCGGCCCCAGCGGGTCACCGAGGTGGTGACGACGCTCAAGGCCGCGTTCGCCGGGCTCCCCTTCGACTACCGCGGCCGCCGGGTCCACCTCACTCCCGCCCCGTACCGTCCCGGCGGCCCGTGGATCTCACTCGGCGGGAGCAGTGAGCCGGCCGCGCGGCGGGCCGCCCGCATCGCCGACGGATTCATTCCGACGGACCCGACGGTCTGGGAGTTCTATCGCGACGAGGTGCAGCGGCTCGGGCGACCCGATCCGGGCCCGAGCCCCATCGGCGCGACCCGGACCGTCGCCCTCGCCGAGGACCCGGAGAAGGGCTGGGACCAGATGGGTCCCTGTTTCCTCTACCAGACGAACGCCTATGGGGCCTGGCAGGCGCAGGATGACGGGGGCAGCCCCTACCGCACGCTGCCCGACGTCGACGCGCTGCGCGCGACCGGGCAGTACCGGGTGGTGACCCCTGACCAGCTCGTCACGGAACTACGGGTCTCTCCCAGCCCCTTCGCCAACTTCCACCCGCTCTGCGGCGGGATGCCGATCGACCTGGCCTGGTCCAGCCTGCGGCTGTTCGAGCACGAGGTGCTGCCGCGGCTGCACTGATCCACCCCAGCGCCGACCCGTCGCCGCGCTGATCCACCCGCTGTGCCCGCTGGTTCGTCCTGGCCCGACCCGAGGAGATCACATGCCCGAACCGACATCCGCGCCGGCTCCGGGGGCGGCGCTGCCCCTGAGCGGTGTCACGGTGCTCGACCTCACCCGGTTGCCACCCGGCGGGTTCGCCACCGTGCTGCTGGCCGACCTCGGCGCCGACGTCATCCGGGTGGAGTCACCGAAGGGGCGGCAGTTCGATGGTCCGATCGGGCTCAACCGCGGGAAGCGCTCACTCGCGCTCGACCTGCGGCACCCGCGCGGGCTGGAGGTGCTGCGGGCACTCGCCGCACACGCGGATGTCCTCGTCGAGAACGAGCGTCCAGGTGTCCTGACGGAGCGCGGGTTCGGCTACGAGCACGCGGCGGTCGAGACGCCGCGCCTGGTGTGGTGCTCGATCACCGGCTACGGCCAGGACGGCCCCTACGCCCAGTGGTCCGGGCACGATCTGTCGTTCGCGGCGCACTCGGGGCTGCTCACCGCGCTGAACCCGCAGCAGCCGTGGCATCCGGAGCTGATCCTGTCGATCCCCGTCGGCGCGCTCATGGCGAGCGTCGGGATTCTCGCCGCGCTGCGTGAGCGCGACCGCACCGGTACGGGTTCCCAGCTCGACATCAGCCTGTCCGAGGCGTCCACCTGGCTGCTCTCGTCCGCCGACGGGATCATCGACCGCGGGCCCCGCGGCGTCCCGTTCGGACCCGACCGCAGCGTCTACGAGTGCGCCGACGACACCTGGGTCGCCGTCACCGCCGCGGAGCCGCGGACGTGGGACGCGCTGTGCGAGGGGATCGGGCTGCCCGACCTGACCGGCTCCCTGCGCCGCTGGGAGGACCCGCACGCCGTGGCCGAGCGACTCGCCGAACGCTTCCGGACCCGGCGGGCCGAGCACTGGGTCGCCGAGCTCGGACCGCTCGGGGCCAGCGTGGTGCGGGTGAACCGTGGGCCGGATCTGCCGAACGACCCGCAGGTGGCGGCCCGCGGGCTGCTGCGGAAGGTCGGTGACCTGACGGTTCCCCTGTCCCCGGTCCGCATCCGGGATGTCTCCGGCGAACGCCCGCCCGGCCCGACCTACGCCCCGCCGCCGGTCGGCGAGCACACCCGCGCGGTGCTGGCGCAGGCCGGGCTCAACGCCTCGCTCATCGACGAGCTGCACGCCTGCGGCGCGGTGGGCCGCCGCTCCTGATCGATCCCGCACCGTCGCGCAGCACCGGCAATTCGCCTCAATAGCCGCAAAATGGGCAAGGATTCACCTGGCAACCCGCAAGAAGTAAGGATTTTGGTCGCTTGTCTTCAGGGGGTCATCGCACAGGCTTCTGCGTAGACCTGTGATGGTGTCTTCCAACCCAGGGTCTGTCGAGGTCGGGCGTTGAGCTGAGCGGCGACGCGAGCGAGGTCGTCGGGGGTATGGACGGACAGGTCGGTGCCCTTGGGGAAGTACTGGCGGAGCAGACCGTTGGTGTTCTCGTTGCTACCGCGTTGCCAGGGGCTGTGGGGATCGCAGAAGTAGACCGGGATCCCGGTCGCGACGGTGAACCGGGCATGCCGCATCATCTCGACGCCCTGGTCCCAGGTCACCGAACGGCGT